>JBEGMF010000051.1:0-41898 GCA_041183205.1 Actinomycetota bacterium
GCGCCACTCGGAGGTGGAGGTGGAGGTGGCGTTGCGCCACCAGGAGGCGGAGGCGGCGGTGTCGCTCCACCAGGAGGCGGTGGCGGCGGCGGAGTGCTGCCGTCGTTTGGCGTATCGGTCATTTGTCTTCCCCCGAAACCTGCGGCCCGTTATGCCCGAACCGGTTGATTGATGTGGTTCAGCAGCAGCGAACTACCACTGGGCAATGAATTGACCGCCAAATTTTCGGAGGTCAATAAATCACTGATGAAACGGTACTCCTCAACTACGTACTGTCGCTGAGATTTTGAATAACTGCGGCGGACGGCAATAAACGTTTTGCTATTCCGGTATGGACATTCGTCTTTTGACGGTCAAAATCCCTTATTTATTGGCCAGAAATTCGCTTTTGAAATTCATTCCAACTGGGAAACGATTCGGGCACGGTTCCACGACCATCATGATGAACGGGCCAATTCGCCGGCGGAAGTTGCATCGGATTTTCTGATGCCTCGGCTCCATACCAAAGTTCGTGAATACGACGAACAAAAAACCATTTGGCGTCACGACGCTCGTATGTGTCGCGATAAAGGATGTATTGATGAATCCAACGTTCGTTGTCTTGGATTTGCGCGTGACAATAAACAAGGCCAGTGGCGTGGTCAGCATCAATGAGATCGATGACATGAGTGCCAACGTTCAACATGGAAACGCCAATTTCACTTAACGACTTGTCGAACGATGCCGCTAATGCCTCGCGACCAAATGAGTTACGTCCAACTTGAACATCATCGATAAATAACGCCACTAAATCGGCGATATTGCGCGAGTCCACGGCCACGGCATAACGCGCTGCGAGTTGACGAATGTGTTCATACGCAAGAAGTTCATCAATCGCCTGAGACATGTCCCTACGCTAGATGCCCGCAGGCAACAAAGGCGAGACCACGAAAAGATGTCTGCTTCAACCCAGCCCACCTAAAGTCGGATCCGTGAACGACGCAGCGCAAAGCCTTCCTGCGGTTTTCGGCCGGCATTCACTTTCGCTACGCCTTTATCCTCATAACGAATTGTCGGCGGAATCAATCATCGCCACATTGTGTGCACAAGCGGGTTTAGCGAGCGATGTTGGTTTCGATGGAATCATGACGTCCGAACATCACGGTGGCTTTGCTGGCTACATGCCCACACCTTTACAAGTGGCGGGTTTTTTATTGCACGAGATGAAACAAGGATGGGCGGCCGCTTGTCCTGTTCTTTTACCGCTACGACCAGTGGCGATGCTGGCCGAAGAAGTGGCGTGGTTAGATGCACGTTTCCCGCAACGCGTTGGTATCGGCGTTGCCCCTGGCGCGTTACCACTTGATTTTGACGTAATGGAATGCGATATCGACAACGCCGTTGACGAATTCAAACGTCGGCTTCCGCAACTGGTGAACTTGTTGCGCGGCGATGATCTCGGACAACTAAATGGTGATCGCGCGTTACAAGCATTATCGACTCGACCGATTCCGGTAATCAGCACGGCCATGAGTAAAGCCGCCGTGCGTCGCGCCGCTAGTGCCGGAGCCGGTGTGCTTTACGACGGCGGTACCGATTTACAGCGTGTTGCCGAACTCTCGGCGCACTATTTGGAAAGCGGTGGCCACGGCCCACGCATTTTGATTCGCCGTCTTTGGCTTGGCCCACCACCCCATTCGGCGTTTTCGGCGCAACAAGATGTTTATCGTTCCTATTCTTCCGACGCAGCCATGTCGTATTGGCGTGACTCAGGATGGATATGTCGCGAGTCGGCCGAAGAATTGGCTGACGACTTAGTGAAAGCCATTAAGGCTGCCGATGCCACTTGTTGCAATATTCGATTGCATGCGCCGGGCATTGAACCAAGCGCCATTGCTGAACAAATAGAGCAAATAGGAAGAAACGTTTTGCCGCTTGTGCGCTCAGGACTCGAGTGATTCGAGATCACCGCGTACCAATGTGCGGTAAAGATCAGCGTATAAACCGTCGTTATGAAGTAACTCGTCGTGACGACCGCGTTCAACAATGCGACCGCGATCTAGAACAAGAATTTGATCGGCAGACGTGATCGTCGAAAGACGATGCGCCACCACAATGGCCGTGCGGCCGGCAAGTGCCGTGGCCAATGCTTGTTGCACTAACGATTCGTTTTCCGAATCAAGATGACTAGTGGCTTCATCCAAAATCACAATTGCCGGCGATTTCACCAAAACGCGGGCAATGGCTAAACGTTGTTTTTCTCCGCCTGAAAGACGGTGACCGCGCTCGCCCACAACCGTGTTGTACCCATCGGGTAAATCAGCGATGACATCGTGAATTTGCGCGGCTTTACACGCTTCAACCAATTCAGCATCGGTTGCGTTGGGACGGGCGTAACGCAAATTTTCTGCCACGGTGTCGTGGAACAAATGTGGATCTTGGGAAACAACACCAATGGCGGCGCGTAACGAATCAAGAGTGAGTTGACGGACATCGTGACCGTCGACTTTTACCGAACCTTCAGTGACGTCATAAAGACGCGGCACTAATGAACTCAACGTTGTTTTACCTGCGCCCGATGGACCTACCAACGCGATCAACTGACCCGGCTCGATAACGGCGGAAATATTGTGCAGAACTTCGGCACTGGGTGAGTCGTCTAATACGCCGCTATTTCCTACTTCGAGTGAAGCAAGAGATTCTGACGCCGCTGATGGATAACAGAAGGTGACGTCATCAAATTCGATTGCCCCTTTGGCATTTTCCAAATCAACCGCGTCCGGCGCGTCGGTCAAAGGATTTTTCATATCCAACACTTCGAAAACGCGATCAAAAGAAACCAGAGCCGTCATGATGTCGACACGCGCATTGGAAAGTGCAGTAAGCGGATCGTAAATACGGGTGATAAGCGCAGCCAACGCCACCAACGTTCCCAATGTGATGGCTTCGGAAATCACTAACTGTCCGCCTAGCCAATACACCAGGGCGGTGCCGATGGCGCCCACTAATGAAAGAGCGATCAAAAACGTACGGCTGTAGATCGCGCTCTTCACGCCGATATCGCGCACTTCGCCAGCACGTTGAGAAAATTCCTGTGTTTCCCGTTTGCGATTACCAAACAATTTGACCAACAACGCGCCCGAAACGTTGAAACGTTCCGTCATCTGCGTGTTCATGGACGCATTGAGATCAAAACCGCGACGAGTAATTGACGAAAGTCGGCGGCCCACTCGTTTAGCCGGGATGATGAAAATCGGTAGAACCAGCAAACCGAGGAACGTAAGGCGCCATTCCAAAATAAACATTGTGGTGAGCGTGACCGACACAATCACCACATTGGAAACCACCGAGCCGAGAGTGGTGGTCACCGCACGTTGCGCACCGATGACATCGTTATTTAAACGACTCATTAAGGCACCGGTTTGGGTGCGCGTAAAAAATCCGATCGGCATTCCGGAAACGTGGTCAAACAATTTGACTCGTAAATCGAAAATTAAACCTTCACCAATGCGCGACGAATAAAAACGTTCGAAGAATGAAAGCCCTGCCGATGCCACTGCCGCGCCAACAACACACGCCGAAAGAATGTGTAAGAGCGCGTAATTCCCATCCGGAATTGCTGAGTTAATAATTTCGCGAAAAGCCAACGGCGCAACTAATCCCAACATCGCCTGCAAAACAATGACCACCACAAATAATGTGATGGCCACGCGGTAAGGGCGCGCAAAACTAAAAACTCGACGGATCGTTCGACGGCCCACAGATTTGCCTTTTACAGCGTCACGGTCCGCCGACATCATCGTGTGAAGTGAACTCGGCATCATGGCGGAGAGTGAGGGATTCGAACCCTCGGTGACCCTAAGGCCACAACGGCTTTCGAGGCCGCCCCATTCGTCCGCTCTGGCAACTCTCCGTCGACGACACTAGTGGCCGGTCACGGCAGTGAGCGAATGGGCATTATCGACGTGATGAAAAGAATTCGGTGAGCAACTGACCGCATTCTTCGGCACAAAGATCAGTGGTGATGGCGAATTCATGATTGAGTCGCGGATCGGCACCGAGGTTATAAAGCGAACCGCATGCGCCCGCCTCGAGATTGCGTGCCCCAAACACAACTCGGCCGATGCGCGCATTCACCAGCGCACCAGCACACATCGCGCATGGCTCGAGCGTGACATACATCGTTGCGCCATCTAAACGCCACGACTTCTTTGCACTCGCAGCATCACGTAACGCCAATATTTCCGCATGCGCAGTGGGATCGGCTGATTGTTCACGTTCATTGGATCGACAGGCCACAACAACGTCATCAATGACGATGACCGCTCCAATGGGCACTTCACCACGTGCGGCGGCTTGTTGCGCGGCCTCAATGGCTTGTTTCATAAAAAACAAGTCGCGCTCGTTACGTCCCGCAGGATCTGATGTGTTCTCCATGCCGCGGAGGGAGTGGGATTCGAACCCACGGTGAGTTTCCCCACACACGCTTTCCAAGCGTGCCGATTCGGCCGCTCTCGCACCCCTCCTGGGGCTCCACTCGTCGCCGAATGGAGTACCGCCCCGACAGGGTATCGTTTTTAGGTAGGCCCGCTTTCGCGTGTGGCGGTCGGGTCCTGTGCAATCAGAACCCGTGAACCGAGTCAGGGCCGGAAGGCAGCAGCTCTCAGCGGGACTTCGGATGTGCCGCAGATCGCCTGACCGTCACACGGGGAAGCGGGCCGTGCTGATCGGTAGGCTCGCAGTAATGACATATCAGTCGCTTTATCGGCGGTATCGACCCGCGACCTTTGCGCAAGTACGAGGACAAGAACACCTCGTTACTGCGTTACGCAATGCCGTCGTTGAAAACCGCTTGGGTCATGCCTATTTATTTTCGGGACCGCGCGGTACCGGCAAAACGTCGACGGCGCGTATTTTGGCGAAAGCGCTTAACTGCGAAAACGTGATCGACGGCGAACCGTGTTGTCAATGCGATTCGTGCTTAGCGATCGAACAAGGAACAAGTTTCGATGTTCATGAACTCGATGCCGCATCGAATAACGGTGTCGAAGCGATCCGTGATCTCATTGCCAAAGCGTCAATGGGAACACCTGGTCGCACGAAGGTGTACATCCTCGACGAAGTTCATATGTTGTCTACCGCAGCATCGAATGCTCTTTTAAAAACGCTGGAAGAGCCACCGCCCCATGTTGTTTTTGTTTTAGCCACGACCGATCCGCAAAATGTTTTGCCGACCATTCGTAGTCGTACGCAACATTTTGAAGTGCGACTTCTTTCCTCCGCCGATCTTTCGGCGCTGGTTGATTACGTCGTCGCCGATGCCGGTCTCAATATCGACGAACAAGCCAAGGAATACGTCATCGCCGCCGGTGGCGGCTCAGCGCGCGACACGCTTTCCGCTCTTGATCGTGTTGTAGCCGCCGGCGGAATTCCCGATAGCGAAAATGTTTCTGATGAATTAGTTGAAGCGTTGTGCGAACGCGACACTGCGCGCGCATTGCTTTGTGTCGAACGCGCGGTTGGGCGTGGTCAACATCCCCGAGCTATTGGTGAAGCATTACTGGCACGCTTACGTGATGTTTTTCTTTTGGCCATGGGTGCCGAAATGGATCGACTTTCTTCGGCAGATCGCAGTCGTATCGAAGATCAAGTGCAACGGATGGGTCCGGCCGCTATCACCAAAGCAGTTGATGTTTTAGGCGAAGCGTTTGTGGGCGCACGTAATGCTCTCGATCCGCGTTTGCCATTGGAAGTTGCATTAGTTCGCTTAACGCGTGACGACACCGATACGTCGTTAGCGGGTTTGGCCGAACGTGTGTCGCGCTTGGAACAAGGTGGAGTGGCACCGCGCGCTGCCGAAAGTGCGGCGCCGCGACCACAAGCGGCCGCGCCTTTAAGCGCCGGTCGTCGTCCTGCCGATGCCGCCCGTGAGCAATTACGCAGAAAATCGACGGAAGCACCAGCCCGTCCGGCGCGCCCAACTCGTCCCGGCGCAAAACCGACGATGGCAAGCGCGCCAATTGAAACTGCAGCACCCGAAACTCCCGCAAGTGAAAACGCGGCTCCAACCGCGCCGACCACCGAAAGTGCGCCCGCGACCAAAACCGGTGCCATGCCCGAATTCATTGATTTGGAGCGCGCTTGGAAAGAACGGATTCTGGAGGCTCTACCGCAACGAGCCAAGGCGCGCTATCAAGCCGGTCATTGGGTGAAAATCGAAAACGGCACTGCGATCTTTGGCTTACCGAATAAACCCCATGCGGAACGTTGCGAGGAATTACGTCCGGATGTGGAACGAGTCTTGGCGGCACAATTCGGTGTTGCGGTGCCAGTTGCCTTGATCGTGGATGAGTCTTCACCCGATCCCTCTGCGCCCCCAATGGCGAGTCGCCGTGCCAAAAAAGATCAGCCCGTCATCATTGAAGAAGAAGTTGATATTTCAGAATTAACCGATGCCACCGGAGTGAAAAGCGCCAATATCGATCGCATTGCGGCCGTCTTTCCTGGGGCCGAACTGTTAGTTGAGCCAGAAGGAGAACCAACGTGAGCGATGCATTCGATTTCAATTCCATTTTGTCTTCGGCCATGGAATTACAACAGCGCTACGAAGAGGCACGCGCCGAAGCGGCCGAAGCGGAAGTTGTTGGTTCTGCCGGTGGCGGCGCAGTGAAGATCACAATCACGGGTGGCATGGTGTTGCGCGGTGTGCAACTTGATCCCAAAGCCGTTGATCCCGAAAACACCGAGATGTTGGAAGATTTAATTTTGGCCGCCTTTAACGATGCCATCGCGCAAATTGATCAAATCCAACAAGAACTTATGGGCGAGTTTGTGCAACCAAATCTTTCCGAAATGGATTTCAGCGCCATGCTAACTATGGAATCCGAAGAAGATAAGTGAAATGTACGCCGGACCAGTACAAGAACTTCTCGACGAACTTGGAAAATTGCCGGGCGTTGGTCCGAAGTCAGCACAACGAATTGCCTTTTATCTTTTGAAATTGCCGAAAGAAGATGCGCTGCGTTTGGCCGCGGCAATTGCATTAGTTAAAGACAAAGTCAGTTTCTGTGCGCGGTGTTTCAATATTTCGGAAAACGAATTGTGTGGAATCTGTAGCGATGACCGCCGAGAAATTGGTGTGCTTTGTGTGGTTGAAGAACCGCGCGACATTGTGGCGGTCGAAAAGACCGGCGAATTCCGCGGTCGATATCACGTGTTACAAGGGGCCATCAGTCCGATTGAAGGCATTGGACCAGATCAACTGCGAGTCAAGGAATTGCTTTCTCGTATTGAGCCGGAAGAAATCAACGAAATCATTCTTTGCACGAATCCCAATATCGAAGGTGAAGCCACTGCGATGTACCTCGGTCGATTGCTTAAACCTTTAGGTATTCGCGTCACCCGTATCGCGAGCGGTTTGCCAGTCGGCGGCGATTTGGAATACGCCGATGAATTAACACTGGGCCGAGCGTTAGAAGGCCGACGAGATATCGAGTAACTCGCCGGCCTTCCTTCGGTTTTTTAAGTTTTACTTTTGATTACAGCGTTTCGAATAACAGAGCATCGCCCTGTCCACCGCCGCCACAAAGAGCGGCTGCGCCCTTGCCGCCACCGCGACGACGCAATTCGTTAATGAGATGTAGGACAACGCGGTTACCCGACATGCCGATCGGATGTCCGAGTGCAATAGCGCCGCCATTGACGTTGGTGACTTCGGGTGTAATGCCGAGTGTTTCCATTGAAGCAACACCGACAGCCGCAAATGCTTCGTTCAATTCAAACAAATCAATATCGCCGACCTTCATGCCTGCGCGAGCTAACGCGTCGTTAATCGCGTTAGCCGGTTGATCAAGAAGCGATGCATCTGGTCCGGCAACTTGTCCGTAACCAAGAACACGCGCCATCGGTGCAATGCCGAGTTTCTCAGCGGCTGCTTCCGACGCGATCACCATGGCCGAGCCGCCATCAGAAATTTGTGATGCGTTACCGGCGGTGATGTTGCCCGCCTTGTCGAATGCGGGACGAAGACTGCCGAGTGATTCGAGAGTTGTTTCACCGCGCACACCTTCGTCTTCACTGAAGAGAACTGGGTCGCCCTTACGCTGCGGGATTTCAACCTTGACGATTTCCGCATCGAAATAACCGTCTTTTTGTGCTTTCGCCGCACGTTCATGCGACATTGCCGCTAATTCATCTTGTGATTCACGAGAGAGTCCTCGAGTAGCGGCGTACTTTTCGGTGCCGGCACCCATTGCCAATTGATCAACGGCGCAGAAAAGACCGTCGAACATCATCGAGTCAACAACTTTTCCGTCACCCATGCGTAAACCAGCGCGTGCACCGGGCAACAAGTACGGAGCATTTGTCATCGACTCCATACCGCCGGCAATCACAATGTCGGCCAGACCATTTTGAATGTAAAGGTCGGCGAGGATGATTGCGTTCAAACCAGAAAGACAAACTTTGTTGACCGTCGTTGACGGAGTCTTCATGGGCACGCCACCTTTAATGGCTGCTTGACGCGCCGTCATTTGTCCCGCACCGGCGAGAAGAACTTGACCCATGAACACGTAATCGATTTGTTCGCCGCTTAATCCGGCGCGTTCCAGCGCGGCCTTAATGGCAATGCCGCCTAAGTCGGTGGCTTCGAATCCGGACAGTGAACCCGACATTTTTCCAATTGGTGTACGAGCACCCGAGAGAATGACCGATCCCGGCATCTGCCTACCTCCATTTACGACTGACCGGCGCTTCCGGTCACTGAAACGTTTGTTTCGAGTGGCGCAACCTTACCCCTCGGTAACAACTGGGACCCAAAGACCCTTGGGGCTATTGGCGACGCCTCTTTTCCCAATGGTCACATGGCATTGGGGGCCTTGGGGAAACTAGCGTGCCGCCCCATGCAGCAGATCGTCGACGCCATCCTCAACAACGCACCGGCAGAAGAAATAGCCAATATGCCTCTGCCCTCCACCACCCGTGCAGTGGTAGTGCTCGAATCGGAACAGCAAATGTTCGAAGGTCTCGAATCGGGCGATAAAGACCCGCGGAAATCTCTTCATCTGCAAGAGATCGAGTTACCCGAATTAGCACCCGATGAAGCGATCATTGCGGTGATGGCGAGTTCCATCAACTTCAACACCGTGTGGAGTTCAATTTTTGAGCCCGTCTCCACTTTTGGATTTTTAAAACGACTTGGTCGCGAAGGTTATTGGGGCGCGCGTCACGATCTTCCATTCCATGCCGTTGGTTCTGATGCTGCCGGTGTTGTTTTACGCGTTGGTTCGGCCGTGCGTAAATGGAAACCAGGTGACCGTGTTGTTGTTCATTGCAATTACGTCGATGATCAAGACGCAACCAGTCATAACGATTCGATGCTGGCCGACAACCAACGTATTTGGGGTTTCGAAACAAACTTCGGCGGACTGGCTGATTTGTCGGTTGTGAAAGCAAACCAATTGATGCCCAAGCCAGCACACCTCACTTGGGAAGAATCCGCCGTTAATGCTCTTTGTAATTCCACCAGTTACCGCATGTTGGTTTCACCCAATGCTGTGCAAATGAAACAAGGCGATGCCGTTTTGGTTTGGGGCGCATCGGGTGGGCTTGGCGGTTATGCCGTGCAATACGTCTTAAACGGTGGCGGCACACCGGTTGGTGTTGTTTCTTCGCCGGAAAAAGTGGCGCTTCTTCATGACCTCGGTGTCGAACATGTCATCGATCGTAAAGAAGCGGGTTACAAATTCTGGAGCGATGAACATACGCAAGATGAAAGCGAATGGCGTCGTTTAGGCAAAGACATTCGCTCCATGATCGGTCGTGATGTTGACATCGTGTTTGAACATCCAGGACGTCAAACATTTGGTGCGTCGGTTTTCGTGGCGGCACGCGGCGGAAAAATCGTGACCTGTGCGGCGACCAGCGGATTCATGATCGAATACGACAACCGCCACCTTTGGATGAAGTTAAAGAACATCATCAGTTCTCATTTCGCCAACTACGCCGAAGCCTGGGAAGCAAATAAGTTGATTTGCGAAGGAAAAATTCAGCCCATTCTTTCGGCGGTTTACCCCCTTGCTGAAACTGGCGAAGCGGCCTACCAAGTGCATAAGAATTTGCATGAAGGAAAAATCGGCGTGCTGTGCCTCGCTCCTAGCGAAGGTCTCGGTATCGACGATCCCGAATTCCGTGCTCAAGTTGGCGAAGATCGCATCACTGCGTTCCGTCGTCACGGCGCCTAACCACTGGAGACATCATGACGAAACCATTACTGACTGAAATTGATCACATCGCCATCGCTGTTCCCGATTTGGAAGCCGGCATTAACTATTACGTCGAAACATTTGGCGCCACAGTTGACCACCGCGAAGTTGTTGAACGCGATGGTGTTGAAGAAGCGCTTTTGAAAGTTGCCGAGTCATACGTGCAACTTTTAACTCCGACCCGCGAAGATTCGACCGTTGCCAAATGGTTAAACACCCGTGGCGGGCCCGGCATTCATCATGTTGGCTACCGCGTCGATGATTGTGCCGAGGCGTTAGAAGCAGTGAAGGCTCAAGGATTCCGTGTTCTCGACGAAGCACCTCGTCCCGGATCGCGCGGAACAACAGTTGCGTTCATTCATCCGAAAGATGCACTCGGAACGCTGATTGAACTTGTTCAAGAGTGATTTGAGTTTTTAACGAGGGCAGTTCGACTTTTTCCAATTGGAAAGCGTCGTTGTCGCGCTTGTTAACTCTGCTTTTTTGGCATAACCGTTCACGACAGATTGCGCCGCTGCGTATGTCGCCGCTGACGGAACGTTGTCGGCAACAAAATTTGCATAATCGACTTCTGCTTGAATGGGCGCCACCAAATTCTGCGGTGCAATGCCTTTCATCGAGTTAAGGATCGCTGCTTCTCGTTGAGCATCAACGCCAATGCGTTGTTGTTCTGCTGACCAATTTCCGGTGTCCTTCGGCTGCAAATTTTCGACACCGTAAAGATCAGCAAAGAGAGAACAAAGCGCCCCATAGGGTGATGCCGCAGTTGTCGAAGGGGCTGGAAGTGTCGAGGGGCTTTGCGGACCGATCGGCGCGGACGTGGTTGACGTCGGAGAATCGTTCGAACTCGATGTTCCACCGCAACCGGCCAGGAAGAAAATGACTATTGCAATCACAGCGGCGAAAACACCTCGTCGCACCCGACGACGCACCGTTTGCCGGCCCGAACCAAGGGCCGCGGGCATTGGTTTTTCGTTCACGTTCCGACTTTAGGAGCCGGCCCGCTACCGTGCCGGTCATGTCCGTGATTCATTACACCGTCAGCGAACTGATGTCGGAAACGTCGGCGGCGATCAAAGAACGCCTCGGCGGACCGGTTTGGGTCGATGGCGAGATCAGCGGACCCCGCGAATCGCGTGGGCATTTTTATTTCGACCTAGTCGACCGTGACGAAGATGGTTCGGTTGTGGCCAAAGTTCCGGTGGCGTTATGGAGTCGGAACCGCGTCAAAGTCGAGGAAAAGTTACGCAGCGCCGGTGGCTTGTCGTTGAACGAAGGTGTTTCGATTCGTTTACGCGGGCCATTAGAAATTTGGATTGCTGGTGGTCGCTTACAACTGACGATGACCGATATCGATCCCAATTTCACGCTCGAAGCTTTGGAGTCGCAACGGGAAAAAGTATTGGCGGCGTTGCGTAAAGAAGGATTGCTTGATCGCAATAAGCGATTGGCAGTTGCCGAAATGCCAACCACTATCGCTTTAATCACCGCTGATGAAAGCGCAGCCCAAGCAGACTTTTTGCATTCTCTACAAAACAGCGGCATTTCTTGGGATGTTCGCTATATCGACGCCAAAGTTCAGGGAAACGGCGCCGAAATTACGATTGCTGCCGCTATTCGCACTGCGGAACAACTTGATGTTGATCTCATTGCCGTTGTGCGCGGTGGTGGTTCGAAACTTGATCTCGCCGTTTTCGATCACGAACTTGTAGCGCGCACGATTGCTACTTGTTCCCTTCCCGTCTTCACCGGTATCGGACACGAAATCGATATCAGCGTTGCCGATATCGTCGCCCATAGCGCGCATAAAACTCCGACGGCATGTGCTGAGGCAATCATCGATCGCGCTGCGCATGTCATTCAGCGTGCCGAAGATGCTTGGCGAGAAATTTCATTCCTCATAGTCGACACACTCACAAGCGAACGACTTCGTCTCAGCAACTTTGCCCACCGAGCAGCATTGGGAGGAAAGAATCGCATTCAGATTCACTTCTCGCGCCTCGCTAGTCAATCAGCCCGACTTTCACGAGCCGCTATCACGGCGCAACGAACAGAAACTGCTCGACTCGACCTTTTGACCGCACGCGTACAAGCCGTGGATCCAATTCGCACTTTGGCGAGGGGTTGGTCTATCACCCGCAACGCCAACGGACAGATCATTCGTTCGGTCGAAGACGTAAAGGAAAACGACACAGTGATTACCACTGTGGCCGACGGATCAATTACAACAACAGTGGCAACTATCGAGAGGCGCACCGACAATGCCTGAGAAAAAGACGAGCAAAAAAGCAGCGACAAAGGATGTCGGTTACGCCGAAGCCGTAGCCGAATTGGATGAATTTTTGCATTAACTTGAATCCGATGCGGTCGACGTCGACCGCTTGGCCGAACAAGTGCGGCGCGCCGCCGACCTCATTGAACTTTGTCGAGGCCGATTAACGGATGCTCAGGTCGAGGTCACTCGTATCGTTGCTGACTTGGACAATTTGCGAGCCGATCAATTCGAATTAGATGAAGAATTCGAAGATGATGAGGAAGAGTGACGCAAGTTCCTGACGCACTTAATGCAGTTGTTGGCCCGGTGGAGAAACGCTTGCAGGAAGTTCTGCAAGAACAAACAGACCGCTGGGTGCAAATCGACGCGCAATTAGAGGAGCCGCTGAACATTCTCCGTTCATTCGTGGTTGGTGGCGGAAAGCGTTTACGACCGGCATTTTGTTATTGGGCCTTTATTGGTGCGGGCGGTGAGCCCGAGGACATTCAAATTTGGAATGCCGGTGCGGCCTTTGAACTCCTACATGCCTTTGCTCTAATTCATGATGATGTTATGGACGGATCGCATAGCCGACGTAACAACGAAACCGTGCATACCTATTTCACCGGTCAACATGAAGTGCGCAACTACAAGGGCGAGTCACGTCGGTTCGGTGACGGCCTCGCCATTTTGATTGGTGATCTCGCCGAAGTGTTTGCTGACGCTCTAATGACCTCAAGTAACGCCGATGCATTCCAGGTATGGAATGAGCTGAAAATTGAACTCAACATCGGGCAGTTCCTCGATGTCATGGGAGCGGCAACCGGAAATGTCGATCTCGAAGCAGCGCGGCAAATCGTTCGCTATAAGTCAGGCAAATACACCATTGAGCGACCGCTTCATTTAGGAACCGCCATGGCCGGAAAAGCAACGACTTATGAATCGGCACTCTCGGCGTACGGAGCGCCACTCGGCGACGCTTTTCAACTGCGTGATGACATCTTGGGAATCTTCGGCGAGCCCGAACGCACCGGAAAACCGGTTGGGGACGACTTGCGCGAAGGTAAACCAACACCGCTATTTGCTTTTGCTCGTCAACATGCTGACGCAGCACAGCAACAAAAACTGCAACGCATAGGTGAAACCGATATATCCGCCGAAGAAATTTTCGATTTACAGACTGTGTTTATTGAAACCGGCGCAGTCGCGGCGACCGAAAAACTCATCGACGAACTTACGGCGCAAGCCATCGCAGCGATCGACGCCATCGACTTCACGCCCGCAGCAAAAAATGCTTTGCAGGAATTAGCGATCTACGTAGGCGAACGCGATTTATAACTTCAGGCCGGCAAAAACGAAGTGATTGCTTTTTCCAGCGGCAATTCAATAACGCCGATATCGGAAGCAACAGCCGTTAACCAATCAGGTTTGATACGTGCGCTCACCACAATTGGATGTTCTAACGGTGATGATTCAAGAATGAATCGCACGTAGTCAAGCGCGTAATCCGGCGGACGAGGATCGCGACTTAATTCCGCTAAGGCATACGGATCCGGCGTTGCTTGAGTTGGATTTTCGAATACCGAAATATGCGGAGTTGGTGGTTGTGGTCCGCCACCAACAATTCCCCCACCGTCGAATAACACAACACCATGCACGAGTTCGGTGCGAGCGCCGGCAATTAACAAAGCAATCCACGCGCCCAAACCGCGGCCGACGATGGTGCAAGGTCCGTAGCGGGCCAATACATGATCAACATCGGACATCAACGTTTCGGGCATATAGCCGCCACTTACCGGAACTTCTGACTCGCCATGACCTGTGAAATCGAGTGCCAATACCGGACCAGTCCACGATTGTGTCCACTCCGGTCGCTGCGCTTCAGAACTTTCTCCTAAACCGTGCAATAACAAAAGTGGTCGGCCTTCACCTTTTGCCAATGTGTGCAAAGCCAAACGAAGATCGCCGTTGTTGATGTATTCAGTTGTACGACTCATGGCAACCGCTCCAGAAAATCCAAAACTAAATCGGCGATGAACCGCGGTTGTTCAATGTGTAAGAAGTGACCGATGTCGTCATAAAACTCCAACTGACCACCCGGCGGCAAAAACGGTTCGATATCAGAACGTCGACTCTTCCAACCCATTGGATCATCGGCGACACCGGAAAGAACACCCAAAAACGGCATGTTGAGTGAAGCTAAGTGATCCATTGACCAACCGGGTCGCCACGGACCAAAGCCACCTAAATGTAAAAGTGGATCAATTTTCCAACGCCAACCATTTTCGTCATGCTTTGCACCCACGGTGACGAGGTACTCCAACCACTCACGCGATAAGCGCGGATTCATAGGTTGACGACGCGACGCCAAACCTTCAATGGTGTCCGGCCGGCGAGAAAGTTCATTACGACGTAAACGACGATCTAAACCTGCAGCTAAATCAGCGCGACGCATACGACGTCGCTCACGATCGTTGACATCCGGTGATGAAAATTGCGATGGCAGACCGTCAAGGTTGATAAACGCTTTGGCTAAATAAGGACGGCCGTCGAGTAAATCTAAAAGTTGTCCGCCACCTTTGGAATGCCCCAACACCACAATTGGTTCTGAACTTAATTGTGAGATGGCGCAATAGTGATCGCGCACATCCGCTGACCAAGAGTAGAAGTGGGCGTAATCCGAATCGCCATGACCGCGCGCATCCCAGGCGACAACCCGCCAGCCAGCATCGGCAATCATCGGAGCAAAAACGTCGAAGGTGCGGGAGAAATCGAAACCACCATGAACCATCGCCAAAATCGGTGCGTCAGGATCGCCCCATTCGTTGACATGGAGTCGTAAGCCGCTGCTGTTAATTGAACCGGTGCGATCGGGCTTGCGCGCAAGTGGAAATGTTCGTTCGTCTACCACCTCATGAGCCTATGCCCTCGGCGAACTCCCCGAATTCGCCTGCGTCCTACACTCTGTAGCGATGACGGCGTTACCCATTGATATTCATTCGACGACAAAGGATCGACTTAGTCGCGTTGGTCAGCGCTATACCGAAAGTCGTCGCGAAATCATTGATGCACTCGGTTCAAGTCCCCATCCCATCACCGTGAACGACTTAATGGAATCGGTTAAAGGTTTGGCTCAAAGTTCGACGTACCGAAACCTTGCGGTGCTCGAGGAAGCCGGCGTGGTGCGCCGAGTGGTTTCGGCCGACGATATGGCCCGTTACGAATTAGCCGAGGACCTCACGGGTCATCACCATCACCACTTGATTTGTCAGCGATGCAGTGTCGTTCTTGATATCGATGTGCCGCAAACACTCGAACGTTATGTGCATGAATTCAGCGATGAAATTGCAAAGCAAGTGAACTTTCGAATTGATCATCACCGACTGGATCTGGTCGGGGTTTGCGCTCAATGTTCAGCGCAAGATCGCTGAGCACTACCCTCGCCTTATGAGTTCCCCCGCCGAAGAGGCATTTCGTCGCCGTACGTTTGCCATCATTAGCCATCCTGACGCGGGCAAAACAACGCTTACCGAAAAGTTTCTGCTTTACGGCGGCGCTTTAACTTCAGAAGCCGGTGCGGTAAAGGCGCGCTCAGGTCGACGTTCCGCAACATCGGACTGGATGGCGTTAGAACAACAACGCGGTATTTCAATTACATCCACCGTTTTGCAATTCCCCTATCGCGATCACGTCATCAATCTTCTCGATACGCCAGGCCACCGCGATTTTTCCGAAGACACTTATCGCGTTTTAGCCGCAGCCGATGCGGCCGTCATGGTTCTCGACGCAGCAAAAGGAATCGAACCGCAAACGCTCAAACTTTTTGATGTTTGTCGTCAACGCGAACTTCCACTTTTAACGTTCATCAATAAATGGGACCGGCCAGGTTTGGATCCGCTCGAACTTATTGACGAAATCGAACAACAAATTGGCTTAGTAGTAACACCAGTTACATGGCCGGTAGGTATTGCCGGCGATTTTCGTGGCGTCATTGATCGCCGCGATGGAGAGTTCACCCGCTTCACACGCGTAGCCCGTGGCGCAACCGAAGCCCCTGAAGAGATCGTTGATGCTGCGCGGGCCGAAACAGAAGAGGGCGATGCTTGGCGCATGGCTGCTGATGGCATAACGCTTTTGGATGAAGTCGGCGCCGATCTCGATGTCGAACTTTTTTTGGGCGGACAAAGCACGCCAACTTTTTTTGGATCGGCATTAACTAACTTTGGTGTGCGCAAACTTCTCGACGCAGTCGTTGATCTTGTTCCACCACCAACTGCGCGGCAAGACAGTGAAGGTAATACGCGGGAACTAAACGATCCGTTTTCAGGATTTGTTTTTAAAGTGCAAGCGAACATGGATCCGTCTCATCGCGACCGTATTGCGTTTTTACGCGTGTGCTCTGGTCGTTTCGAACGCGGCATGGTCATCACGCATGGAAGTACAGGGAAACCTTTCGCAACGAAATACGCCCACCAAGTATTCGGTTCCGAGCGAGAAACAATTGAAGAAGCGTTTCCGGGCGATGTCATTGGTTTAGTGAACGCCACCGACGTGCGGGTGGGCGATTCGCTCTACCTTGATCCCCCCGTCACGTTCCCTGCGATTCCGAGTTTTGCCCCCGAATTCTTTTCGGTGGCGCGAGTTAAAGACACGGGACGCTTTAAACAGTTCCGTCGTGGCATTGCGCAACTCGATGAAGAAGGTGTTGTGCAAGTGCTGCGTGATGCGGATCAAGGTGATTCGGCGCCGATTTTGGCCGCCGTTGGTCCAATGCAATTTGATGTTGCGGTGTATCGATTAGAAAACGAATTCGGTGCGCCCGTTGAACTTTCGCCAACGAATTACAAAGTTGCCCGACGTACCGATCGTGAAAGTGCTGAACAACTTCGTGGCATGAGGGGTGTCCGGATTCTGGAGAAGTCCGACGGTACGCTTATGGTGCTCTTCGAAAGCCAGTACTGGCTCGAACGTCTCGAGTCCGAGCATCCCACCCTGTTGCTTGAGCGTCTGGTGGCCGAAGGCAGCGTCGGATAAAAAAACCGACGTTCGGGCAAATTTCGGGAGGCGGGCTTGAAGCACGCGAAGCCTGTGGCGCGTACGCCATGGCGAGTTTTTGGTTTGGCAATCATCGGCGTGGTGATCATCGTGGCCGGATTAGTTGTCGTTACGCGTGGTGGTTCATCTTCAAGTAGTGGCGATACCGAAAGCGCCAGCACGGAGACCACCCAAAAATCAACTACGACAACAACCCTTCCTCCCTACAACGGTTGGGTAAATCCCGCAACGTCAGGAACAATGTGGAGCACAAAAGTTCCAGGCGTTTTAACTTTTCGTGGCAACCCGACGCGCACGTTCTATGGAAAAGGTCCAATTCCACAAGCGCCCAAAGTGTTGTGGACCTATCCAGCAAGCGGCTCAATGTGCGGTAAGTCAACCGATGGCAGCGGTACATCAACATGGTGCGGAACGGGTTGGACTGGTAATCCGAATGTGTACGAAAAAGATGGAAAGACCATCGTTTCATTCGGTGCCTATGACTATGGAGTGCATTGGCTTGATTTCAATAGCGGTGCCGAGATTTATCCGTCATTCAAAACTGGCGACATCATCAAAGGAACAGTGACAACCGATCCTGACGGTTACCCACTTACCTACAGCGGTTCGCGCGATAACTATTTCCGCATCATTGCAACCGACCGCGATCGTCCAACAGAAATTTGGAAACTTGGTGCAACGGAATACGGAGTGCGTCAAGTATGGAATGACGATTGGGATGGTTCAGCGCTCATCATTGATGACTACCTATTCCAAGGCGGCGAAAACAGTTGGTTTTATATATTCAAATTGAACCGCGGCTATGACTCCGCCGGAAAAGTTACCGTACGACCTGAATTGGTTTTCAAAACACCAAGTTGGGATACCGATCTCTGGAACACCATTTCCGACCATCAGTTTTCAATTGAAAACTCTGTAGCCGTTTCCGGTAACACCGTTTATTTCGCCAATTCGGCTGGCTTAGTTCAAGGCTGGGATATCAGTGGCGTAAAAAATGGTGCAGAGCCAACTCGAACTTTCCGCTTCTGGACCGGTGATGACACCGACGCTTCGATTGTCGTCGACAAAGACGGTTTCCTTTATGTCGGCTCTGAGTATGAACGTCGTAATGCGCGTTCAACTGAAGTTGGACAAATAATCAAACTGGATCCGACCAAGCCGGATAATCCCATCGTGTGGTCGGTCAAAGATCAGGCGGCGGGTAAACAAGGAATTTGGGCGACCTCCGCAATTGCCAATGGTGTTGTGTACGCAGCCACAAACTCCGGCCGTGTTTTAGGTATCGATCAAATGACTGGACAAGTTCTGTGGGAGAAGAATCTGCGCTCACAAACTTGGGGTTCACCAGTGGTGGTCGATAACACGCTCATCGAGGGCGACTGCCAAGGAAATTTGAATGCCTATGACGTGTCCGATCCCCGGGTTGATCCGCCGTTGAAATGGACGGTGAAGCTCAACGGCTGCATCGAATCAACGCCAACGGTGTGGAACGGTCGCATCTTCGTCGGCACCCGCGGCGGCCAGATGTACGCCATCGGCGACTAAAACAACGGCTGTTTTGCTGGCCACAAGGGCCAAAATCACCTTTATGAACTGAGTTCAAGAGCGATAAATACCGGCTTTTCTGTGGGCCAGGCGAAGCATTTCCTGTTTGCCAAGCAAGGCGCGGTAGCCTTCGGGACTCGCACGGGACCCTCCCGTGCGCTTTTGTTGCCCAGCCCCTAGGGGCTCTCACGAGGATGGACTTGATGACTCAGGTTCTCGCTGCCGAAGGCGGCTATCAGAATTTCACATTGGGCGGAGCCGAGTGGGGGTGGCTTATCTTTGCCGCCGCCGTTGCGGTGATCGCATTGCTATTGGGCGTTGTGCTCATGCGCGGTGTGCTCCGACAAGAAAAAGGCACCGACAAGATGCAAGAAATTGCCGGTGCTATTCAGGAAGGTGCACTTGCGTATCTGCGTCGTCAGTTCCGCACAATCGGCATCATCGTTATTCCGTTAGCGGTGGTGGTCTTCGTTACCTCGACTGCAATTGCGAAGAACCCCGTACTCGATGGCGTAAAAGTCATTGATGGCGAACAGGTGATGAGCTTTGTGCAATCGGGAACCTTCCGCACCATCGCCTTCATTGTTGGCTGTCTGTTCTCAGCAGCAATTGGCTTCTTAGGAATGTGGTTAGCCGTGCGCGGCAATGTGCGTACCGCTGCGGCCGCACGTCGTAACGATTACAACGGCGCATTGCAGGTTGCGTTCCGCACCGGTGGTGTTGCTGGTCTGCTCACCGCAGGTCTTGGACTTTTAGGAACCGTCATCATTGTGATGTTGTTCCAGAACACCTCAACCGCCATTTTGGTTGGCTTCGGTTTCGGTGGTTCGTTGTTGGCGTTGTTCTTGCGCGTTGGTGGTGGCATCTTCACCAAGGCCGCCGACGTTGGTGCTGACTTAGTGGGCAAGGTCGAAGCCGGTATTCCGGAAGACGATCCTCGCAACCCCGCCACCATTGCCGACAACGTTGGTGACAACGTGGGTGACTGCGCCGGTATGGCGTCCGATCTGTTCGAATCGTTCGCCGTTACGTTGGTGGCTTCGATCATTCTCGGCGTGAGTGCATTCCATGCCATTGGTCTTGATGGTGAACAAGCCGCGAAAGGTTTGATCTTCCCATTGGCCGTTGTGTCAATTGGTTTGGTCGCATCGATGATCGGCATTTTCTTAGTGCGTGGTCGCGCTAGCGATAACAACAACGCATTGCGTGCCATTAACCGTGGAATTTACGCAGCCCAAGTGCTGGCCATCATTGGTGCCGCGTTTGTTGCATTCCTTTACATCGGCAACCCCGAGGGTGCTCGTCTCAGTCATCCTGGTGCACGCGTCTTTGGCGCCATCGTCGCTGGTGTCATTCTCGGTTTTGCTGCATCCCGTATTACGCAGTACTTCACCTCAACTGAAGATCGTCCGGTTCGCGATATTGCGAAGTCCGCACGTACTGGTCCGGCAACCACCGTGTTGGAAGGTATTTCCACCGGTTTGGAATCAGCGGTTTGGGCGTTAGTCGCCATCGCCGTTGCCATTGGTGCCGCCATCATTTTGGGTGGAGGCAACGTTGCGTTTTCGCTTTACTTAGTTGCTCTCACCGGTATCGGCATGTTGGCAACCACCGGCATCATCGTGGCGGAAGATACGTTCGGTCCGGTGGCCGATAACGCTGCCGGTATTGCCGAAATGTCTGGTGAATTACACGGCGAACCCGAAAAGATCATGGTTGGTCTCGACGCCGTTGGTAACACCACCAAAGCCGTAACTAAGGGCTTCGCCATTGGTTCAGCGGTTATCGCAGCGGTTGCATTGTTTGCTTCATACTCAGAAACAATCGCCAAGGAAACGGTTGATGCCGTGGAGTGGCTGACAGCCGAAGCAGAAGGAACGCTCGCCAGTTTGGTGAAGTTCAATGTTGCTGATCCGAAGACCTTCATTGGTCTATTAATCGGCGGTTCGGTTGCGTTCTTGTTCTCATCATTGGCAATCCGCGCCGTCTCCCGCACAGCCGGAACAGTGGTGGAAGAAGTACGTCGTCAGTTCCGTGAAAAGCCCGGCATCATGACGGGCGAAGATCGTCCCGATTACGGACCGGTTATCGATATTTGTACCCGCGCTTCATTGCGTGAATTAGCAACACCGGCATTATTGGCCGTGCTCACGCCGATCATCATCGGTTTCGGTATCGGCTACTTAGCACTGGGCGCGTTTTTGGCAGCCGCCATTGTCTCTGGACAATTAATGGCGAACTTCCTCTCAAACGCCGGTGGTGCCTGGGATAACGCCAAGAAGTACATCGAAGATGGTCATGAAGGCGGTAAGGGTTCGGAAACTCATAAGGCAGCCGTTATCGGCGACACTGTGGGTGATCCCTTTAAGGACACTGCCGGCCCAGCACTTAACCCACTTATCAAGGTGATGAACCTTGTTTCGTTGTTAGTGCTGCCCGCCATCATCGAACTCGATGGCAACAACGTTCGTTTTGTTATTGCCGGTGGCGCCTTAGTGGTTGTGCTCGGTGCAATTTGGTTCTCGAAGAAACAAGATTCGGGTATCTCCGCACCAGCTGAAGTTGCCAGTTAGTAACAACAAACATTGACGAAAAAGGCCCCGGAAACGGGGCCTTTTTTAATGTTCAAATTCAAACTGGAAATTGCAGTGTGACAATGGCGCCGCCGCCATCGGCGTTGCGCACCGACGCCGTTCCGCCATGCGCCGTCACAATTTGTTCAACAATGGAAAGACCTAAGCCAGATCCGGGAGTTGGTCGTGCTGATGCGGCGCGATAAAAGCGATCAAATAAATGGGGCAAATCAGCCGGATCAATGCCCGGTCCGTAATCACGTACTTCAACAACGCTAGGTCGCACACGAACATCAATAGGGCTTGGCGCCGATGAGAATTTCGCTGCGTTATCAATCACATTGCTGATGGCCCGTGTTAAGCCACGTTCTTTACCGACAAATGATGTGGGTTCGGCGTCGACGTTAATAATGCGGCCAGTGCGACGACTGGTTCGTTCAGCGACACCGCGCACAATTTGATCAAGAAATAAAGGCGCTTCAGTTTCATCGTCGTAAGTATCAGTCGCGAGTTGCACAAGTTCATCAACTAACGATCCCAACTCACGCGTTTCCGATTCGAGATCAGAGAGAATCTCTTGGCGTGCTTCCGGCGTGAGATTCTCGTAACGACGCAAGACTTCAACATTGGTACGCAAACTGGTCAGCGGCGTGCGTAATTCATGGCCGGCGTCTTGCACTAACTGTTGTTGTTGTTGACGCGATCGCCGCAACGCATTCAGCATTTCCGAAAACGATCGCGCTAAGCGACCCGATTCGTCGTTACCAGAGGGGGGAACATCAACATCAAAACTGCCGCTTTGAGCGATCTTTTCGGCTGCGGCCGTGAGTTGCACTAACGGCTTGGTGGCTCGACGAGCAAGAAGCCAACCAATGAGGGCGGCAATAAGACCGGATGCGAGGACGATTATGGCGAGACGAGTGCGCAATGAGTCAAGGACTCTTTGTGTTTCGCCTAAATCACGTCCGGCTTGAATGGCACCGCCATCAAAAACACCGACAGTAAGCACGCGATATTGCTCTTCTTCGCCATCATTAACCGTTACGGTGCGCAACTGACGACCTCGCCCCGCAGCGGCAATAGCTCGATCCTTTTGATTAATCGGATAGTCATGATTGGCCGCAAAAATGACTTCTCCATCAGGATCTAAACATTGAACTGAGACAAACTCGTCGACTGAGTTTCTTCCGCCGCGCTGCAAACTTGGTGCAACACACAAACCCGCAATACGACGTGAATCAGCTCCGGCAAAGCGAGCAACTTGTTCCTGTAACGACTGATCAACTTCATCACGCAGCCGATTGTCGGTCGACACAAACGTAAGCACGGCCACAACAATGGCTACTGTTCCCGCCAAGATCGCCATGGCAATAGCAATACGCGCCCGTAAGGTCATGAGAACCTCAATGTGTAACCAACACCACGCACAGTTTGAATTATGCGCGATTCGCCGCCCTCTTCAGTTTTCCGGCGCAAGTAACCGATGTACACGGCTAACGCTTTGGAATCGGGCCCGAAGTCATAGCCCCAAATTGAATCGTAAATTGCTGAATGTGAAAGTACGACACCGTCATTACGCGCCAGCAACTCGAGTAAATCAAACTCCGTCTTAGTGAGTTCAAGTTCTCTTTCATTACGCCAGGCCCGCCTTGCCGCATCATCGATACGTAAATCGCCGAGCACAATTTCACTGACGACATCTTCCTCAGTCTTTGTCCGGCGCAGCAATGCCCGTACGCGTGCCAACAACTCATCAAGGGAAAATGGTTTTGGCAAATAGTCGTCGGCGCCCGCATCTAAACCGGAGACTCGATCAGAAACTTCAGTGCGCGCCGTGAGCACCAAAATCGGAATTTTCGATCCAGCCGAACGTAAACGTCGACAAACCGTTAAGCCATCGATATTGGGCATACCCAGATCAAGAAGTAATAAGTCGACGCTGGGCTGGGCCGCCTCTTCGAGCGCCAAAACCCCGTCGGAGACAGCAACAACTTCATAACCCTCTAATTGCAAAGCCCGTGTCAGCGATTCACGGACGGCTCGATCATCTTCAGCAACAACTAAACGGGAAGGCACGTTGTAATTGTTACCCACAAAGAGTGAGAAAGGGGTAAGGGCGATAAACGGCTTTTTTTGTGTTCTTGCGAAGTTCTTACGTTTCCCATTCAGAATGTCGACATGACCGATACCCCGGAAACCACACCCACCCCCGAAGAACCCGTCGGCGAATCAACTGCCAACGCATCAACCCCCAGTGCTCCGCCTCCGCCCGCAACTGCGGCCGGAAATGGCGCGCGTAACAGCATCATTGCCGCCTTTGTTGTTGGAGCACTTCTACTTGGTGGCGTGCTCGGCGGCGTCGTCGTGAAAGTTTTCTCCGATGACGACGACCATGGACGAATGACAATTAGTCGTAACGAACAGATGCCACCGCTCGGTAAAGACGGTGAAATGGGCCCGAAATCTCGAAACGATCGTGATCAAGACCGCGGCCGACATAGCCAAGACCGCGATGGCTCTCGCCAAATGCCAAATAGTCAAATGCCAAATGGTGAAATGCCAAGCGGGCCGGGTGGAAATATGCAGCCGCCTTCCAATATGCAACCGCAAATGAATTAGCGTGCAGGAATGACCTCTCGCATAAATCGACAAACAAAACTCGTACTTTCGTTTGTTTGTTCAATTCTCTTGTTGGCAACTTTTACTGCTTGTTCATCTAGTTCAAGCAACGGCATTTCCAGTGTGAAGGTCACTGGAGAGTTCGGTAAAACGCCGGAAGTTACGTTTAAAACACCACTTAAACCGACAAAAGAGGAAAGCGCCGTTGTTATTGAAGGCAGCGGTCCCGTTGTTAAAGATGGTCAACTCGTAACCGTGCGCGAAATTGCTTTCCGCGCTGACAACGGCGAAAAAATCGATAACAACTTTGAAGGTCCTCCGCTTTCATTTGTGCTTTCACCTTCGTTCTTCAACGAAACAGTGGTGAAAGGATTAGTCGGACGCACGGTTGGTTCGCGGGTTGTCATGTTTATTGACGGCACCGAATCAGCATCGGCCACATGGGTCGTCGTTGTGTTCGACATTTTGAGCGCCAGTGATATTCCGGAAAAGGCGTCAGGCACTCCGGTGACGCCACCAGCATCGCTACCCGTCGTCACCGACGTGAATGGAATTCCCACCATCACTAAGCCCACCAACACACCACCACCCGCCTTAGTAGCGCAGGTACTGATTAAAGGTGAGGGCCCAGTAGTTCAGGCTGGCCAGACAGTGGTCGTGCAGTACACCGGCATGATTTGGGCCTCAGGCAAGATCTTCGATCAATCGTGGGGCGGTTCCGGCCCGGTCGATTTTGAAGTCGGCTCCGGCAAACTCATCTCAGGCTTCGATGAAGGTCTCGTCGGGCAAACCGTGGGGTCGCGTGTACTCCTCGTCATCCCCCCAGATAAGGGCTATGGCTCGGGCGGGAATACGAATGCCGGCATCAGCGGAACCGATACGTTGATCTTCGTGGTCGACATTCTGGCTGCGGCGTAAACCGATTCCACTGCGTTTCAGTGGGGGTGTCGTCGCCCTCTAGGATGTCGGTCCCGCCTCATTTCGATGTGGCCTTGGGGCTGTAGCTCAGATGGCTAGAGCACCTGCTTTGCAAGCAGGGGGTCGTGGGTTCGATTCCCATCAGCTCCACCAATTTTTCTTTGAACTACTCAACCGTGTTTGTTACTCAACCGTGTTTGTTACTCAACCGTGATGGTGAAGTTGGTTGGCGTTCCCATGCCATTCATTGAGCCACGGAAACTCACCGAAACAGTTGTCTTACCTTTCGCAACGGCTTCGCCACCAGCGTTATAAGTAACGCCACCTTCAACGCGGCCCTCACTGGTCACCTTAAAAACTGAAGGTGTTTCGCTGACGGCCACAAACTTTCCGCCGCCTTGGGGCTCACCCATGTTGAATGTCACGACCGTGCCAACTTTGACAGTGGCCGATGTATTGGTGGGAGTAAGAACAACTGGGGGTAACACGTTTCCAATCACCGATGTCGTTGTCGTTGAAGATTTGTCGTCAGATGACGAACACGATCCTAAAAAGACGGTCAGAGCAAAAATCGCTACTGCCGCAACCGCAAACTTGCGCTTTAAGTGTCGCTGCGCCTTGTTATTCATTGCCCGTACCCCTCATGTTCCGCCCGCAATCACGACAGTGATTGCTAAAGGCCCCTCTCCGCTCGCCACCTTAGTTTCTCTCCGGGCAAGGTTTGGACAACTAGTTTCTCGGTATGGGCAAATCGGGTGGAAGTGCGTTGTATCGGATCGGTCGGACTGCCGCTCGACATCACCGTCTGGTGGGAATTCTGTGGTTGGTTGTGCTGATTGCCGCGGGTTATTTCAATTCCGCGCCGAATCGAACCTCCAATAATTTTTCTATTCCTGGCACCGATTCGCAGGCCGCATACGACGCCGTTGGGACGTCGTTTTCTTCGCAGAACAACGCGTCGGCCACCGTCGTTTTTTACACCACGAATGGCGACAAACTCACAACGCCAACGAATGCCGCAATCGTCAGCAACGTCATCGATTCCATTAACAAAGTTCAAGGAATTGATCCGGCCTCTGATCCTCTAACGAATGATTTACCAACACGATTGCGCCAATGGGCAACACAACTTCCACCCGCGGAAGCACAGGCAGTGACAAATTTGGCGCCCAATCTTCCACCCTCGGTTTCCGATAACCAAACCGTTGCCTATGCGAATATCACTTACAACGCAACGCTGCCCGATCTACTCGACCAATACAAAGTGCAATCAGATGCTGCGGCTATGGATTACGACAATCCGTTTAGCCGTTTACAAAATGCAATTAATCAAGTCCAAACCGGTGATGTGAAAGTTGCCATCGGTGGAGAAATTGCCGATACGTACAACAATCCCGACTCATGGTGGGCGAATCACGCCGATGAAGTGGGACTACTGCTGGGCGCAATTTTGTTGCTCTTAGCTTTTGGTTCGGTTTGGGGAATGGCCATTCCTATTGCTACGGCATTATTCGGCGCAGTGACTGCTGGTGGCTTGGTGTTGTTGTTGGCGAACTTCGTCACCGTTTCATCGGCGGCTCCACCCGTGACGTTGATGATCAGTATCGGCGTTGGTCTTGACTATTCGTTATTAATCGTGACTCGCTATCGCCAATTCATTAAAGATGGCGAAGACCCAACCGAAGCAGTTGGCATGGCGTTAGCAACGGCCGGAAAGGCAGCGTTATTTGCCGGTATCACCGTGTGCATTGCGCTACTTGGTTTGTTGTTAGTCCCAATTCCACTGGTACAAACACTGGGAGTTGCCGCCGCTATTGGTGTGGCCGTCATGATTTTGGCTGCCACCACTTTGTTGCCATGTTTATTGGGTTTCGCCGGCGACAAAATCGACCGCATTCGACTTCCGTTCGCCAACAAAGAAAAGAACGTCGATCCGCGACAATCCTTTTGGGGACGTTTCGCCGAAACAATGTCGAAGCGACCGTGGTTTACATTGGCCGGCGGAACGCTTTTACTTCTCGTTATCGCAGCACCGTTCTTGCGCATCGATTTCGGAATGCCCGATGACTCTTCTCTTGATCCGTCCCTTTCACAACGCGTGGCTTTTGAACAACTTTCCGATGGATTTGGACCGGGTGTAAACGGACCGTTGTTAGTAGTGGTCGATTTGCCGAAAGGTGAATCGTTTCAGGATGCTCTCACTACATTGCAGCCGATTTCGAAAGCCGTTGGGGCATTAGAGCCCGCAGGAACAGTCGACAATGTGCAATATGCCTTTGGTCCGATTCCGAATAACGCCAACAACACCACATCGGTGATCTATCAAATCGTGCCCAAAACTTCGCCGGATTCACCGGAAACGCGAACGTTAGTGAATAACTTGCGCTCGTCATTGCGCACCGCAACCGCATCAACGGGAATGCAGGCGCATGTTGGCGGCGCAACGGCCACACTTATTGATCTTTCCAATCGCGTCACCACCTTCTTGCCTTGGGTTATCGGTGTTGTCGTTTTAGGTTCGTTCTTGTTGCTCCTCGTTGTCTTCCGCTCAATCTTGGTGCCGCTAAAAGCGGCGGTTATGAATCTCATCTCCATTGCCGCGGCCTATGGCGTTGTCGTTGTCGTCTTTGAATGGGGTTGGGGCAAAGACATCGTCGGTCTTTACGAAACTATTCCGATTGTTTCGTTTGTTCCGCTCATCATGTTCGTCATCCTTTTCGGCCTTTCCATGGATTACGAAGTGTTTTTGATGTCGCGCATCAAAGAAGAATGGGATAAAAGCGGCGAACCTCGCACATCGGTCATTCTCGGAGTGGCGAACACCGCTCGCGTCATCACAACCGCTGCGCTCATCATGATTGCGGTCTTTGCCTCGTTCGTAACTAATGCCAATCCAACGGTGAAGTTGATTGGCTTCGGCATGGCAGTTGCCGTTCTTTTAGATTCGACCATTGTGCGTATGGTGTTAGTGCCAGCCGTTATGGAACTGTTCGGTAAGAAAGCATGGTGGTTCCCCAAGTGGTTGGAATGGGTACCACGTATAAATGTCGAAGGACCAACGATTGACAAGGAATCGTCAACAACTTCGACTGCCGAAAAAACCAGTAACTAGCAGTGATTTAAATTGCGACGTTTAGTTGCGAAACAAATCCATCGTTGACGTTGCCAGTCACAGTTCCTAATTGCGAAGTCCAACCGTCGCGAAAGACCATATCGTTCGCTAACGATGTGCCCGAAAGGTTGCGGGCGCTTTGTCCATAGCCGGACGTGGCGTACACCTTTTCGCAAACATCTTTTGGCAAGGCCAGTTGCGAGGTGGCGATCTTATTTTTCACGTTCGTTGCTTTATCGAGTGTGGGATACACCTCGAAGTGAACATGCGGCCAACGTCCCGAATAACAACCGGGAAACGCAGTCACGAATTCAACCCAACCATCGCTATCGGCTTGGCCAACACCACGTAAAAAGTTTTGGTTCTTCACACCGTTTGAATACAACGAGTAGCCGCCATCGGCCGTGCAATGCCAGACATAGAGCGCCGCACCCGCATAAGGCGAACATCCGTTGGCAATATTTAGAAGTTTGAAGCGCATGGTCAACGGAACGCCATTAGCCGTACCCGAATAAGGTCCGAAACTGGAACGAATATCGCGGCGAACAACGCCCGATTCACGCAGGACATCAGGGCCGTTTGAGCCGTCACCCGGAAACGGACCGGCCGTTTCCGAGGGAATTTTTGTGCAGGTTGCGCCGACATCCGAACCGTTGGCCAACGTCGTTGAACTGGCCGGAGCAAGGGTTGTCGATGATGAGGAATTCTTGGTTGAGACACCACAAGCGGCGAGCGCAACGGCGCCTAAAGCGCCACCGGCGAGCCACAAAGCACGACGTCGGGTTACAACGGAGAGATCTCGGTGTAACCCGCCAAAATCGTCGTGTTCATCTGCGGTGACTTCATTTTCATTCGACATTGATCTCTCCTTGATCGTTGATCAGTTTCACCGATCAATTTGAGAAATACGTAAGAAAATCCGAAGTCCTCGGTTATTGCGCCCAAATTTTGGGCGCAAAATGCCGAATCAGCCTTTAGTGAATGATGATGCCGCGAATGTTTTTGCCGTCACGCATGTCTTGATAACCATCGTTGATTTCATCAAGGGTGTACGTGCGCGTAATCATTCCGTCGAGATCGAGTTGGCCCTTGCGGTACAACTCGGCCAAGCGAGGAATATCGGAACGCGGGTTGGCCGAGCCAAATAACGAACCAACAACCTGCTTTTCGGTCAACGTGAGATCGATCATGGGGATGTTGTTCGACGGTTCATTCCATGGATGGATGTTCGTCACGACAACGCGTCCGCGCTTGGATGTCATCGCCATAATTGACGCCATTAATTCGCCGTCACCAACACCCATTGTGCAAATGACTTTGTTGCAACCGCGTCCCCATGTCTCTTGCATAACAAGTTCCATAGCCTCGGCAACTGACGGTGCACTATGAGTAGCGCCAAATTTTTGTGCGCTTTCTCGTTTGAACTCCACCGGATCGATGGCGAAAATGCGCTCGGCACCGGCCAAACGCGCGCCTTGAACGGCGGCGGAACCCAAACCACCAACACCGATTACGGCAACGTTGTCGCCCGGCTTCACCTCGGCGGCATAAACGGCCGATCCCCAACCAGTGGTAGCGCCACAGCCAAGTAACACCAATTTGTCGAGGGGCAGATCGTCCAACACTTTGACGGCTGACCATTCATGAACGACCGAATGCGTGGCAAATGTGCCAAGACCCGCCATGATCAGCGCGTCTTGTCCTTTGACATGAATACGTGATGTTCCGTCGAGCATGCGGCCACCCATTACTAAGGCGCCGTTGTCACAAAGGTTCGAATGACCATCTGCACAAGAGGGGCATTGACCGCAGACGGCAACGAACGAATACACGATGTGATCGCCAGGTTTGAAGTCGCGCACTTCCGGACCAACCGCTTCCACAATGCCGGCGCCTTCATGGCCAGCAATCCATGGATAACCACCATGGGGCATATCACCAGTAATGAAATGCTCATCGGAATGGCAAAGACCAGATGCCACGTTTCGAATTAAAAGTTCACGACCCTGCGGTTCGTCGATTTCGACATCCTCGACGGACCATGCGGTGTCTTCGGGACCCCACAACATTGCAGCGCGACCCTTCATAACTTCCCCCTCTTTCGATTTTGTTTGGTGCGACTTACGCCGGACGACGAACTGTCAATGACTTGCAGTTATCAAACATGATCAACTGTTGCTCTTCCGGAGTGAATCCCGCTTCGGTGAGATCTTGAATGAAGGTGAACGGATCAGCCATACCTTCGGTATGAGGCCAGTCGCTACCCATCATTAAATGATCGGCTGAAAGAACGTTACGAAGTTGATCAAGATCATCCTCATAGAACGGTGAAACCCAAACATTCTTCTTGAATTGTTCCACCGGATTGTTCTTGAAGCCCTTAGGTGTTTGACCGTAAATCTTGCCGAGACGCTTCAACAACGGACGCACCCAGTTAGCACCAGTTTCGACAGTGGCGAAACGAATGTTCGGGAAACGATCCATTAAGCCGTGCAAAATAAGAGCGGCAAACGTGTCGGCCACGGCATCATGTGAAAGCGCTTGACGCAATGGTTCAAACTTGTGCGCTTCCATTTCTGACTTTTCGCCCCACATCGTGATGAGGTCTTGATAGGCGTTGGCACCGCCGTGATACACGATGGTGACACCACTTTCTTGTACTCGCGCCCAGAAAGGATCGAAACGTCGATCCGCTGGCGACTTCATACCTTCATCGGTGCGCACCGGACCAGTGCCAAGAAGAACAACACGAGCATCGCGTTCGAGCACCCACTCAAGTTGTTGGCAAGCATTATCAACATCGCTTAAAACGATGTACGGGGTTGAGAAGATGCGCTCTTCGTATGCGAATCCCCAATCTTCATCGAGCCACTTGTTAAACGCACGAAATGCCGCTTGAGCTGCTTCGATGTCGTTAGCCAGTGATTGCTCCATGCCGACCGCCAGTGTCGGGAAGAAAAGTGCTCCATCAATGTTGAGCGAATCCATCGTCTTCAAACGAATTTCGCGATCGCGATAAGCCGGATCGCACGGAAGCAATTCGCCGAAGAGATCTTTCACGGAATCACCCTTGGGGTTGTTGCCGCGGAAATATTGTTCAAGGCTTCCCGGCGCCGAGAGCATGTCAAATGTTGGGTTCGGAATAAAGCGGTTGATCTTGCCGCCCACTAACAACATCTGTCGCCCGTTTACGTCTGCCCATTGCATGCAACGATGACGGAATTCGGGTTCGATATAACGAGTGAACGCGTCGAGCGCCTCGTAATAGTGATTGTCAGCATCGAACACTTTGGTGATCTTCGTCATGAATTTTCCCCCTGATGAAGCGCAATACTTTGCGCTGGGTAATACGGTATCGAAAAGTTCGCTCCGGCTCACTATTCGCTGCCCAAAGAGGTGCACCATGTCGCATAATTTGCCGTCGGCCCCGCCCACTGATGCGGTCGCTGACCTCACCCCCGACTGGCTAAGCGCAGCATTAGCGTCGGTCAACGCAGGCTCGGTGGCGCAGGTATCACCTACAGCAGTGGGAACCGGCCAGATGGGTCAGTCATGGCGACTGCAATTGGAATGGGCCGATCCAGAAAAAGCCGCGGCGGTCGGCGCACCGCAAAGTTTGGTGGCCAAGATGGCCGGTGGCGACCCTTCCACGCGCACCCTCATTGCCGATGGCTATCGCAACGAATTCCTTTGGTACACGCAACTGGCAAACACTGTCGCCATCAACACACCTCGGTGCTGGTACGCAACCATTACCGATGACAACACGTCATTTGTTTTGTTGCTTGATGACCTCGCACCGGCGCAACCAGGCGTGCAGGCAAAAGGTGTTTCAGTAGCGCAAGCGAAATTGTCATTTCAAAATTTGGCTGGTTTGCACGGCCCGCGTTGGCGCGATGAATCGCTTTTAGAAATCGAAGGATTGCGCTTAGCCAACGCCGAAGGTGCAGCCTTTCATGGACAGGTTTACGCCGGTGCGTGTCCGCAATTCATTGAGCGTTTTTCTAACTGGTTAAGTGATGACGATGTTGAAACCATCACTGCCACTCAACAGTGGATGGAGAAATGGCTGGTTGCCCGTCAAGAAGTGTTCACGCTGATTCATGGAGATTTCCGGCCCGACAATTTGATGTTTGCGCCAGGCGATACATCGGTGTCCACCCTTGATTGGCAAACACTGGGGCTTGGTTTTGGAGGACGCGATAGCGGTTACTTCCTAGCAACAAGTATCGACACGGAATTACGACGCGCGCATGAACAGGAATTACTGCAGACCTATTACGACGCGCTTTGTCAACAAGGTGTGCAGTCGTATTCATTCGACGAGTGCTATTCCGATTATCGACTAGGCGTATTGCAAGGTCCGCTCATCACAATTTTGGGCGCGGTGTATGCCACGGCAACGCCAACCGACGCCTCGAACGCGATGTTTACGGCCATGATTACGCGCAGTTGTGCCGCGATTCGTGATTTACATCCAGAAGAACTTCTCTGAACTCTTTGGCGAAAAAACCTTTGGTTATTTGGTTTTTATGCTTGTAAGAACTTGATGCCGGTCGGCGCAACTTGGAATACTTCGGCGGCCATACGCGAACCGAGTTTGTTGGCATCCCAACGCTTGTTTCCGCTTTCGATGGTGATGCGTTCACGCCAACCTTGCATCCAAATGATCTTGTCGTACAACGAACGAATCACTTGACCGTTGACATAAGCAGCCTCATCAGACGCCAACCATGCAACTAACGGTGACGAGTTTGACGGATCCATTGGGTGGAATTCATCTTCCGGAACGTCGTCGGGTTCGAATGCTTCACCGGCGCCAGGCATGGTGGCCGTGATACGAGTTAATCCGGCGGGACCAATGCAATTCACGGTGGTACCGATTGACGCCAATTCCATGGCGAGCGTAAGAGTTAAACCAGCAATCGCCATTTTTGCGGTGGCGTAATTTGATTGACCGAAGTTTCCACCCAGACCTGCGCCTGATGTGGTGTTAATGATTCGTCCGGCACGCGGTTGACCCGCTTTTGCTTGTTCGCGGAAATACTTGGCGGCGAAATGACTTGTTGACCAAGTACCGCGCACATGTACTGCCATAACAGCATCGAAGTCATCAACGGGCATATTCCAGATGGCGGCGTCGCGCACGATGCCAGCGTTGTTCACAACAATGTCGAGACCACCGAAAGCATCAATCGCTTGTTGCACCATGGCGCCGCAATCATCATGACTGGTGACGTTGCCGTAGTTAGCAACCGCTTCGCCGCCGCGTTCTTCGATGAGTTTGACTGTTTCATCAGCCGCGCGGCCCGAGCCTTCGCCAGTCACGCTTCCGCCAAGATCGTTAACGACCACTTTGGCTCCGTGCTTGGCCAATTCGAGAGCGTGACCACGACCAATGCCATGACCTGAACCAGTAACGATGGCGATCTTGCCGTCAAGCATGCCCATGAGAGTTCCTTTTCGAGCGTGTAGATGATGTCGTCCGTCGGAAAGGCCGACGGGCCTCTGTTGTTCTAACAGGTTGGAGCAGCCAAACCGAAACGAAGGGCTTAGGCCACCTGCGGGGTTTGTTCACTGGGTGCAGAAACGATGGCCCCGGTAATAGCCGCAAGGCCTTCGGCCACCGATCGCCGTTGGTCAGCAGAAAGTTCTAATGACTCTTCCCAGGCGTGGAGATGAGCGTTGACTTTTTGCGCCAGTTCAATGCCGGTCGGCGTGGCCTCCACCACAACTCGTCGTCGATCAGACGGGTCGGGTAGTCGGCGGATGTAACCGGCCGATTCCAAGCGATCCAATGTCAGTGTCATTCCGCCAGTGGTGCGGCCCAAGATTTCACAAATGGCGGTGGGCGCACTGCGGTGTTCAGGCGAACGACGAATTACTCCTAAAACGAGATAGTCAGCGACGGATAGCGAATAGGCGCCAGCAATTTCGTTGAGAACGCGTTCAACGGCAATGTTCAGACGAACAACATGTCCTAATAAACCGTCAGTGCCTTCAAATTGTGCGATCGATTCGCTCATTGGGTGATTCCGAAACGATGTAATCCGTAGGCGGAAATCGCGTTGCCGCGCAGAACTTGATAGCACTCTTGTGCATTCATTCCTGCGGCGACGAAGAGTTCGTGCGCAATTTTGCGCGAATGCGGGAACGTTCCGTCGGAATGTGGGTAATCGGTTTCAAACAAAATGTGATCGGTTCCAACTTCGTCGCGTGATTTCAAACCATGTAAATCATCGAAGACACAGCCATACACGCGACCTCGTACTTGTTCCGAAGGACGCACCTTTACATGTTCAATATCGCCACGACCGTCTTGCCACACCGCATCCATTCGTTCGAGTTGGAATGGCATCCAACCAACTTGGCTTTCGGCATAAGCGATCTTTAAACGCGGAAAACGCTCTAAAGAACCGGAATACACCCAGTCGCATAATGAACCTTGTGCATTTTGCGCGTACATCGACATTGATGTTGCTAACGGTGCATCTTCCGATGTTGTGGGCATGGACGAAGACGAACCGATATGCATTGAAACGGTTGTATCGGTTTCTTGACAGACATCCCATAAAACATCCCATTTACCGGTGTACATCGAGGGCACACCTAACTTGGCGGGATTTTCACTAAAGGCAATGGCGTAACTGCCCTTATCAGCGCAACGACGAACTTCAGCAGCCGCCAACTCTGGATCCCAAAGCGGAACCAATGTCAACGGAATTAAACGGCCATAGCCTTCACCCGCAGACCATTCATCGATCATCCAGTCGTTATAAATCTGCAAACACAAAAGCGCTAAATCTTTATCGGCACGTTCCAAGAAACCTTGACCGGCGAAACGCGGAAAAATATTGGGGTAGTTAATGGCGGCATCAACATGATTCGCTGTCATGTCTTCTAAACGTGATTTTTGATCCCAAGTTCCGGGACGAAAATCGTCGTACGTGGCCGCCACATTTTTTTGTTGATCGCGCGGCACACCAGCTGGTGCATGCAAAAAACCGGTGGGAACAACAAGGTCATCGAAAAGCCAAACATCACAAAGATCACCATCAGGTGCATTGCGTTCGAAACCGTAATGACCACCAATAAATTTCAGTTTCACTTTTTCGCGCACAGTTTTTGGGCCGCGCTCACGCAAAGAGGCCGGCAGTTCGCGCTGCCATAAATCACGTGGCTCCATGACATGGTCATCGACGGAGATCATGTTGGGCAGTTCGTGTTCGGCCGGAGTGACCGACGAATTGTTGGTTGACATAGCGCTCATAGGGGACCTCGAGATGATTCGACTGTCCCATATTTTGCTTTTGTAAAAGTTACTTTGTCAAGTGTTAGTTCGAGCGGGAATTGCACAACCCGCCTTTAGGCCCAGATATCCCGAGATACGGGCACGATTTTTGGCCACCAGACGGTAAATCGGCGGGGCCAGGACTGTTCCCGGCCAATGAGAAAGAAGAGTTGCCAGAACCAGGCCATAGGGCCCACAGCGAGTGGCCATGCGAGCAATCGCCGCCGGTCCCTCGGTTATTCCGCTGGCCTCCACAACGATTACGGCGTTTTCACCCCGTTTTCGTAACTCCCCTTCGCATAACTGAGCCGGCAAAAACGACACCGTCCGCTCGATGGCAGGGCGGATTCGGCGAACGAGTTCACTGCAAAGGCCGCAATCGTCGTCGTAAATCACAATCATTTGACGGCCCACCGGCGCAATCTCCATCTCTGCACGCTACCGGCCAATCTCATGATTTTTAATTGCAGGCCGTCGAATTTTGGAGTGTGATTACTAAGCAACGTGAAGGGGGTTCCAATGGCACTCGCACCACTTTTGTATTCAACGCTCGGCGGTGATCTTCCGCTGCGCATCGAAATGTACGACGGCAGTTCCGCCGGTCCGGCCGACGCGATCGCCACCATCCGAGTGAAATCACAACAAGGGTTAGCGCGTTTTCTTTCTCGCCCCGGCGAATTAGGAATTGTGCGCGCGTATGTCTCCGGTGATCTCGATATTGATGGCGATCTTTTTCATATGTTGGAAGTTGGCGCAGGACTCAACGTCAACTTGCGCACATTGAACAAAGTTGCCGCATACAAGTTGTTGCGTGAAACCGGTTTAAACGTTTTACGTTCTCCTACCCCACCACCCGAAGAAGCAAATTTGCGCGGTGGTTTGCATTCGAAGAGTCGCGATAAAGCCGCCATTTCGCATCATTACGACGTATCAAATGATTTCTATCGACTTGTACTTGGCCCTTCGATGGTTTACTCATGCGCAGTCTGGACCAGCGACACCGACACATTAGAAAGCGCGCAAGAACGCAAAGTTGATTTAGTTTGCCGAAAACTTGGTTTACAACCCGGTATGCGTTTACTGGATGTGGGCTGTGGTTGGGGAACCATGGTGATGCACGCGGCAAAAAATTACGGCGTGCAGGCTGTTGGCGTCACCCTGTCAGTTGAACAAGCAGAGTTAGCGCGCAAGCGAATTGCGGAAGCAGGACTCTCCGATCAAATCGAAATTCGTTTGCAGGACTATCGCGATGTAAACGACGGTCCTTTTGATGCCATCAGTTCAATCGGCATGTTTGAACATGTTGGTCGCAAGCGAATGGAAGAGTATTTCCGCGATCTCTACAACTTGCTTCCACCCCAAGGTCGTTTGTTGAATCACGCCATCAGCCGACCGGGATATCCGCAACCCGATACACCCATTGGACGAGCCCGATTAGTGGGTCGGCGTTTGGCGACCGCTAGCGGATCACGACTCACTTCAAAAATTGATAGCGACCTGATGGAACGGTACGTCTTTCCGGATGGCGAACTGCATGAAGTTGGATCCGTTATTTCAATGATGCAGGAATATGGATTTGAAGTTCGCCATATGGAATCGATCCGCGAGCATTACGACCTCACCTTGCAACAGTGGGTGGCAAACCTCGAAGCCAATTGGGACGCTGCCGTTCGAGAGGTGGGCGAAGGTCGCGCTCGGATATGGCGTCTGTATATGGCCGCATCGGCAGTGAATTTCCGCTTGGGCGGCGTCAGTGTTCAACAGGTGTTGGCAGTGAAAACTGAAAATGGTCAGAGCGGGTTGCCGTTACGACCTCGGTTCGAATGAACGACTAAACAATCGGAATGGATTTCGTCGCCACACTCGAAAGCAATGCCCAACTGCTTCTTGCTGCCGCAAAGCACGCAGGGTTTGAATCACCCGTTGACTATTGCCCTGGTTGGACAGTCGGTCGCTTGCTTGGTCACTGCGGAAAAATTTTGCAACGCACAAATCTTGTTTTGCAATCAAACTCCGTTGAAATTCCCGGTGACGACGAACAAGCCAAACTGCCTCGCGACGAAGCCCTTTTCGATGAATTCGAACGCATCGCAACAACGTTGTGTCAGACGATGCGCACATGTGATCTCAATGCGCCCGGATGGAATTTCACCGGCGCCAATTTGACCAACTCATTTTGGTTACGACGAATGGCGCATGAAATTGAAATTCATCGCTTAGATATGCAGGACGCGGCATCAATGCCGATCACACCATTTGAGCCGGCGTCGGCCGCCGACGGCATTGATGAATTGATTTTTGTTTTAATGCCCGTGCTCGCCGGCAACAATGCGAGCGACATAAGTGCTTCTTTCCATCTTCATTGCACCGATGTTGATGGCGAGTGGTTGCTCGTTGTCGAAAACGGCGTGCAGACCGCCACTCGCGAACACGCCAAAGGCGATGTTGCAATTCGCGGTCACGCATCATCGCTTTATCAATGGGCGTGGAACCGACGTAAAGCGCTCGCCGATTCAGTTGAGATCATCGGCAATGTTGATGTCGCAACCAAATGGGATGCGTTAGTTCCGTAACTAATTAACGGAAAAACGACCACCACAACGAAAAGGCCAAAGAGATCACACTGACCGTTATTGATGCGGCAATCACCTTTTTGGAAACTTTTCCGTGTTCATCTTGAGGCACGCGATCGCGCACTAAATCAAGCAGCCGCTTAAAGAACGGAATTTCCGACGCCAAAATTGCTAAACCAGCAATCAACGTAAGCGTGCCGGGACCAGGCAATGGCATCAAAATGATGCCCGTGATTGAAACAATCACACCCAAGATGACTCGCCCAATACGCACCAAAATATGGCGCTTGGCTTCCTCGACGGTTTCCTCACGTCGGCCGGTTTCAAGTTCGGCCTCAATGGCGAGTTCTTCAAGGCGTTCAAAGCGATTGTGGAGTGACTCGTGTTCAGACATGGCTGCGGCTCCGTGTACGTGCGATCAATTTCCAAATTTCGACTGCGACTAACAAGAAGACCGCAGGCACTAAGCACCACAGCCATTGGTAAAGCGAAAGGCGTGTTGTCTCAAACAGATCCATGAGAATGGTGACTTCGGTAATCACGATCTGCAATAAGAAGACGACGATGACTGATAAGCCGAGTTTCCAGTTCGTCAATGTGTAACGAGAGAAAATCGAACGAGTTTCACTACGTGCGTTATAGACATTGACGAGCTGTACAACCACAAATGCAGTGAACGCCATGGTCATTGCAACCTGGGGTGCTTCACCACTGGGCAAATTCGGAGAGTAATGATTAATGGCGATGAGATAGAGGGTCAACACACCGATTGCTGTGACGACACCTTGGAAGACGACGATGGAAAATCGTCGCTTATTCAGGATCGCTTCATCGGGCGATACAGGTTTACGCGACATCACATCGGGGTCGGGCCCATCAACACCTAACGAAACAGCCGTGGGACCATCAGCAATCAAGTTCACCCAGAGAACTTGCAGAGGTAAGAACGGAACGTGTTGACCAAGCACCGACGCACCGAAAATTGTTGAGATGGCACCAAACGCGGTCGCCACTTGGAAGCGAACGAACTTCAAAATGTTGTCGTACACCACACGGCCACGTTCGACTGCCGAAACAATGGTGGCGAAATTGTCATCGGTGAGGACCATGTCGCCGGCTTCTTTTGTGACTTCCGTGCCGGTGATGCCCATGGCCACGCCAATATCGGCGCGTCGTAATGCAGCAGCGTCGTTCACGCCATCGCCGGTCATGGCCACAATGCGGCCGCGCGCCCTTAGCGCTTCAACCACTCGAACTTTGTGTTCCGGTGAGACGCGGGCACAAACACCAATCGCTTCAACCCGCGCAATGAGTTCCTCTTCACTCATTGCATCGAGTTGTTCGCCAGTAACTACTTCACCTTCAATACCAAGTTCACGAGCAATGGCACCGGCAGTCACTGCGTGGTCGCCAGTGATCATCTTCACGCCGATACCGGCTTTGCGACAAAGTGAAATTGCATCCCGCACTTCAATACGCGCTGGATCGACAATCCCCGCCAAGAACTCGAGATTGAGTTGACTAATCCAAGCGTCGGGATCAGCGACGTTTCCATTGGCATCAAGACAATCGGCCGCCGCAATTCGGCGAGTGGCAACAGCAAGCACACGCATGCCATTGGCGGCAAGTGAATCGTTTTCCGCAAGTCGTGCGGCCATCGAGTTGTCATCGAGTGACGTGACATGACCGTTTTGCTCAGCAAATGACGAGCAGCGAGAAAGCACCACATCGGGTGCACCTTTCACGCAAAGCAATACATCGCCTTGCGGATCGGCCGGATCCAGACGATGGAACGTAGCCATGAACTTATGTTCCGAATCAAAAGGAACTTCGCCTAAACGCGGGCGGCGAGTGCGTTCGGTAGATGCATCTAAACCGACTTTGGCAGCCAGGACCACCAAAGCGGCTTCGGTGGGATCACCGATAATGCCGGCAAAGCCGCCTTCATTTGTAAGCACCGCATCGGCACATAGAACCGCCGGCAAAAACGCACCGGCGACTAATTCATTCTCGACAACGCTGTCGCCATTACGAATTTTTCCGGTCGGTTCGTAGCCCTCACCATCAACCGATAACACCACTCCGCCACGAATGACTTTTTGAGTTGTCATTTGGTTCAACGTGAGCGTGCCCGTTTTGTCCGAACAAATAACGGACGTAGAACCAAGCGTTTCAACGGAATGTAAACGCTTCACGATGGCATTTTGTTTAGCCATCTGCGAAATGCCAATGGCCAATGTAACGGTGACAACGGCCGGCAAACCTTCGGGAATCGCCGCAACGGCTAACGCCACCGCACCCAAAATGGCATCAGCAAAATTTCGCTCGATGATGAGTTGCGCAATGAACACCACCGTGGCTGCAACACCAGCGATGATGGCGAGTCGGCGACTTAAACCATCAAGTTGGCGCTCTAATGGAGTCTTGGTGACTTTGGCTGACGTGATGAGTTCAGCCACGCGACCAATTTCAGTGGACATGCCCGTTTCGGTCACGATCACTTCGGCGCGTCCGCGCACCACAGTGGTGTTCATGTACACCATGTTGCGGCGATCACCTAAAGGCGAATCGACAGAGATTTCTACTTGAGCATCTTTTTCAACGGGAACTGATTCGCCCGTGAGCGACGATTCATCAACCGAAACATTGGCGCCAAACAACATGCGACCATCGGCGGGAACACGATCGCCGGCTTCAAGCAAAACAATGTCGCCGGGAACTAATTCATCAATAGCGATTTCGACGGTGTCACCACTACGACGTACGCGCACGCGCGTGACCAGCATTTTTTCCAATGCATCTAACGCATTCGACGCTTTTGATTCCTGCAAAAAGCCAAGTACGGCGTTGATAAACAACACCACAAAGATGACGATGAGATCTTTTATGTCGCCAACTAAGCCGGCCAAGATGCCAGCACCCGCCAAGATGTAAACGATGCCAGCGCGGAATTGATCGAGGAACAAAAGCCACTTCGGACGACGGGGCGGCTCGGCCAACTTATTGCGTCCGTATTTGTTACGACGTTCCGCAACTTCGTTAGCGGTGAGACCGATTTGCGGATCAACACTGAAGTGATCGCAAACAGTCTTCGGACTTTGCGCACACCAGCCGCTCGATTTCGGCGGTAATGATTCGCTATCGGTTGCGACGGTTGAAGAATTTTCTGACATGAGATCTCCGGTCAAGGTTTAGGAAGGCGCAGCGCGCCTTCGACCGGAGGTCTCTCCCACCTGAGGACAGGCCAGCGGCACCGGGGATGTACTCCCGTGATGACGACACCGCTGCAAACGGGATACTCCCCTCGCGACTTCCATTATGGCCCGCGAAGCGTCAATTTCCGACGCATTCAAGGGAAAATTTTGGTTAACCCACCAGTACTTTACGAACTTCGTCTTCGCACTCAACCATGGCCAAAACCAACACTTCATCGCCCCCGTACAGCACGACATCGCCACGCGGGAAGATGAGTTTGCCCTCTCGAACCACGGCGACGATCGTCGATTCACGGGGCAGATTGAGGGCAGTAATGGTCAGGCCATTGGCCGGCGAGTTTTCGGCTAACCGGATTTCGGACAGGCGAGCCGCATCGTTCTGGAAGGCCATGATGCGCACCAACGAACCAACGGTGACGGCTTCTTCCACTAACGCCGTGAGCATATGTGGCGTCGAAACTGAAACATCAACACCCCAAGATGCGTTGAACATCCATTCGTT
>JBEGMF010000052.1:0-3361 GCA_041183205.1 Actinomycetota bacterium
ACGAGATCTAATTAACGTTCGCTGACTGGATGGTCGAAGAATGACAGATAAAGCAATCGGAATACTTCTTTTCGATGGCGTTGAAGAACTTGATGCCATTGGGCCATGGGAGGTTCTTTCCTTTTGGACGAGTTACTTCCCCGAAGATGGTTTTCGTGTGCTCACACTTTCTAAAAGCGGTGGTCTTGTTACGTGCGCCAAAGGTTTAGTCATTGAATCGCAGTATTCTTATGACGATGTTCCTCAACTAGACGTGTTGATTTATCCGGGTGGACAAGGAACACGTGGCCACATTAAAGATCCAAAGCAGATCGAATGGTTACAAGCGAAACGCGAAGAAGTGTCTCTCTTAACAAGCGTATGCACCGGTTCACTTGTTTTTGCCGCAGCCGGACTTCTTGCTAATCGTCCAGCAACAACTCACTTTGCGTCACTTACGTCGCTGCAGGAAATCGATCCGTCGATACATGTTCGTCCTGATGATCGATTTCTCGACGACGGCGACATTGTTACTTCTTCGGGAGTATCGGCCGGAATTGATATGGCACTTCATCTTGTCGCCCGCCTAGCGGGTGTGGATCGGGCGCGTGCGGTACGCCGCGGCATTCAGTACGACCCAGAACCTCCTGTTTAGAAAGTAGTTACCAATGGTTGATGACGACTACATCGCAATCAATCGAGCAAATTGGAATTCCCGAGTACCGCATCATGAACATTCTTATGGGCTTGAGCATTTCCGTCGCGATCCTAAATATCTTTCCGATGTCGTTCGTTTCGATCTTCCGCGGCTTGGTGATATTGGGAATAAAAAAGTGCTGCATCTTCAATGCCATATCGGAACCGACACAGTTTCGCTGTATCGACTTGGTGCAGAGGTAACCGGCCTTGATTTTTCGGCACCGGCTTTGGACGTCGCTCGCGCATTGGCGAATGATGTTGGCGCAGATATTAATTGGGTCGAATGCGATGTTTATTCGGCTCCTGATGTGTTGCCAAACGGAAAATTCGATCTTGTGTATACCGGAATTGGAGCGTTGTGTTGGATTCCGAGTGTCGAGCGATGGGCGCAAGTCATTGCGGCACTTTTAAAACCGGGAGGTGAGGTTTTTATTCGCGAAGGACATCCCGTGTTGTGGTCGCTCTGTGATCCGCGTCCTGATGGACTTGTGACAATCGAGTATCCATATTTCGAGTCTGCAGGTGAGGTTTCGTTCGATGAGTTCACCTATGTCGACCATGCCGAACCCCTTGCCTATCCAACATCTATTTCGTTTAATCACGGCATGGCGCAGATTTTCAATGGCCTTTGGAATGCAGGGTTCGAAATCACATTGTTCGAAGAACACGATTCCGTTCCGTGGAATGCGCTAGGGGAAAGCATGGTTGAAGGTGAACTTGGTGAATGGCGATTAAATGACAAGCCGGAGCGTTTGGCGGCGACCTATACGCTTCGAGCAAAGAAAGTGCATTTAGCCTGATATCGCACCATCATTACTTTGTTCACAGCGTGGACATATACGGGACGGAATAATTGAAATGGCATTCACACTCGGGTCAGTACCAAATCTTTCGGGCAAGACATCAGTTATTACGGGCGCCAATAGCGGGCTTGGTTTAGCCACGGCGTTTGCGTTTGCGTCGAAAGGCGCGCATGTAGTGATGGCGGCGCGTAATCCCGCAAAAGTAAATGCAGCCCGTGACTCGATTTTGGCGGCGTATCCCAACGCGTCAATTGAAATTGCTCCACTCGATTTGGCCTCATTGCAATCGGTGGCCGATTGCGCCGAACAATTGTTGGCAAAACACGAACGCATCGACATTTTGATGAATAACGCCGGTTTGATGGCTATGCCGCAAGGCCAAACCGCCGACGGTTTTGAAACGCAATTCGGTGTGAATCATTTTGGACATTGGGCACTCACGGCTCGATTAATGCCGGCCCTACGCAATGCACCGGAAGCGCGCGTCGTAACTGTTTCAAGTAGTGCACATCATTTCGGGCGCGCTGTTGATCCAACCAAAATCAACGGCCGCGATCGCTACAACTCATGGTTGGCCTATGGCGACTCAAAGTTGGCGAATTATCACTTTGCTCTTGGATTACAAAAACATTTTGAGAACTCGGGAAGCAAGGCAAAAAGTTTGATGGCTCATCCCGGTTTAACCAACACAAACTTGCAAGCACAAACGGTTGAAGAAGGCGGCGGCGGTTTTCTCGCTGATATTTCATTGAAATTTGTGCATGTGCTCGGAATGTCGGCTGAACAAGGCGCGCTTCCACAAATTCGAGCCGCTACAGATCCGCAGGCAAAGGGCGGACAGTTTTATGTTCCTCGTTGGTTTACCTTTGGTGCTCCGGTTGTTCGACCGATTTTACGCCCCAGAAATAATCGCGCCATTCAAAGGCTTTGGGCGATGTCGGAAACGGCAACGGGACTTTCACTTTCGTAATTAGTTACGAAGGGCGACATAGCCTGCGCCCATGCATGGCGATCATGTTGAGTGCAACGACATCGTCGAGTGGCGACGTTGGCTAAAGAAAAACCACGCTGTTGCTAGTGGCGTTTGGTTGGTTTATCCGCGTAAGTTTGCGGGACATCCAGGGTTTTCCTATGACGACATGGTTGATGAAGCAATTTGCTGGGGTTGGATTGATTCGCGTCCCGGAAAAGTCGATCAGCAGTTTTCTAAACGATTTTTTTCGCCTCGTCGTCCGAAAAGCGGATGGTCAGCGGTCAACAAAGAGCGAGTTGCTCGTCTCACACGCGCCGGACGAATGAAAAGTGCAGGACTCGCGTCCGTAAGGCTGGCAAAGGAAAATGGAGCGTGGAATGAACTTGACGAAGTTGAACAACTCGTAATTCCCAATGATCTGAGAAAAGAACTGAAGAGTCATCCTTCGGCGCTAAAGAATTTCAATTCTTTTTCGAATTCAAATAGGCGAGCACTATTAATTTGGATCAACAGCGCAAAAAGACCGGCGACTCGGCACAAGCGAATTATCGAAGTCGCTGAGAAGGCTGAACGTAACGAAGTAGCAAATCAGTGGAAAGCAAAAGGCTGAAAGTTTTTTAGAACCGATATTTGAAACATCGTTTATAAAGCCGAAAAACAATGAAGCCCAAAATTACAAGCAGTACAAAGCCAATTGCCGTAAAGACGATTGCCTCGGAAGGAAACACTCGCGCCAGTGTCATACGGCCTTCTTTTTCTTCGCAAATAGGCGTGGTCAACTGCTGACCGTTACTGACATAGGTGCAGCTATACGACGAATATCGCCCAAACATAAGTGAAACGAGTCGATAGACCGACGTCAGTACGAAGACCGCACCAATGGTGGCGAAGATCGAAGCGAAGAAAA
>JBEGMF010000053.1:0-16383 GCA_041183205.1 Actinomycetota bacterium
TCGAACAAGAAAATTCAACGATGCACGTGCGCGGGGTAATCGATCGCTTAGAGGTTTCCCCTGAAGGCATCGTTATTACCGATTACAAAACCGGTCGGGCTCCATCGTTAAGCGCACACCAAAACCGTTTAACTGGCGTCAACATCTACGCCTACCTTTGCGAAAAAACACGGCAAGAGCGTCCGGCAAAAGTGCAATTGCTCTATCTCGGCACACCCGCAGTAGTGGAAACAATCCCTACCGAGCAATCATTGCGCCAGGTCGAGCGAAAACTCACTTCTATTTGGTCGGCCATCGAAACCGCTTGTGAGAAAGAGAATTTCCGCCCCAAGCCATCGCGGCTCTGCAATTGGTGCCCTTACCAACAATGGTGTCCCGAATATGGCGGCGATCCTGCGCGCGCCCGTGATGAATTCCTCGCTAGCGGCCGCGATTATCCGCTTCCACCACCAGCATTACGGCGCTAAAAAATTTATGTCGTAGCATCGTCACTTGTGACGTCTCTACCCACTGCCGACAACAATCCAACTTTCGACGCGGCACCGATCGACGCGTCGCTTGTCGAAGAAGTGGAAATTGACGTCGAAGAATACGGCGACTCCCCCATCGATCAATTCGACAAAAAAGTCGATGAAGCATTTGATCGCGTACGCGGAACTGAACCCGCCGATCGCATCATCTATGCACTCACCGAGTTAGGCGACTTCGGGCTCATTTGGGTGTTGTTGGCCTTCTTACGCGGCTTGCGCTCCGAAAAAGATGCGAAAGCCGCATGGCGGTTAACGGCCCTCTTGGCCGCCGAGTCAGTCATCATTAATGGCATCGTCAAAAACCAATTCAAACGTAAGCGTCCGGTTGTGCAGGCACCCCGCCCACATCGCTTGCGTATTCCACTGACAACGAGTTTCCCTAGTGGTCATTCGTCGACGGCGATGGTGGCCGCAGTGTTGCTCTCGCAGCGTGCATCAAAGCCCACTCGTATTGCGCTGTTCGCACTCGGTGGAGCTGTTGCGTTAAGTCGAGTACATGTCAAGATCCACCATGCCTCCGATGTGGCCGGCGGGATCGTCATTGGACTTGGTTTAGGAGCCATTGCCCGCAAAGTCTTTCCCCTCTATCCCAAGCGCTCGAGAGGAAAATGACATGCCACTTTCCTTTGCCGTGACGTGGGACTATCGCTGCCCGTTCGCCCGTATCGCTCATCGTTACATCACCGATGCGCTTCTCGATGGCGCCGATTGGCAAGTGCAATTTGTACCGTTTTGCCTCGGACAGGTTCACGTCGAACCCGGCGAGCCTGATATCTGGGATCGCCCCGACGACGATTCCGGTTTAGTGGCAATGCAATATGCGATTGCCGTACGCGAACTTCAGCCCGACAAATTCGTTGCGTTCCACCACCGACTTTTCGAAGGCCGTCATCAATCCGGTATGGCACTCGATCGCGCCGACATAATTGAAGACCTCGCCACCGACTGCGGACTCGATACCCCTACCCTCAGTGATTTTGTTGGGACGGGTACGCCACTGGCCATCATCCGCGAAGAACACACCAATGCTGAGCGAAGTCTTGACGTGTGGGGTGTTCCCACGTTCATGTCTGAGACCCACGCCGTTTTTGTCCGCCTTATGGATCTACCCGAGTCACCTGATATGGCGCGCCAAAAGATCGAAAAAATCGTGGAAATGCTGACAGAGTGGCCAAGCCTCAATGAGTACAAGCACACTCGGTTAATGCGCTAATCGTTTTGCCCGCAGATGTTCTGCGGGCAGGCGTTCTACCGCCAGTTTTAGTTTTGAACTAAGACCGGGCTCGGTGCCAATAACGAGCGGAGATCGAGCAAGAGATCGGCAACTTCGTTGGTGCTTACCAATTCGCGATGCAACATTTCGCTAAGAGCCTTGTCGATGATGGCAAGGGCTTGATCATTCGCTGAATGTTGTGCGGTATCCATGTCTCCGGAAAATGATTCGCTAATTGTTTCGTTCACCGTTCTCTCGCTCTCTTCTCTCTAGATACTTTTCGCTCTAATTATTTCTGGGACTACTGCTGGGACACTTTTAATTGTTGCTACTTCGCAAATTGTTGCCGTTGTCTCCATCTATGTCATGGATACTTCGGGTGCTGCAGTCACTGCCGGTAATCGCGCAATGACTTACTGGAGTCATCGTAGGGCCACGGTACGACAATCCACGATCATGTCGTCAGATTTCACACCGCCGACACTCGAAAATTTGTCCACAGCGGCCCAAGCCCACCTCCACTGAGCGATAGCGTGCGGACATGTCTGCCGCGCCCGCTCCTCATATGGGACTGACCTTTGCCAGTTTCTCCGGCCTCGGCCCCCAATCGGGTTTCCAGGCCGCCGAATGGGCGCACCAACTCGGCTACCACTCATTTTGGGTCGCCGAGACCACGGGCACCGAAGCATTTTCCACCTTGGCCGCCATTGGGGCCGCCCAGCCCTCTCTCGACCTCGGCACGGGCGTCTTGGCGGTGCAATTACGCACTCCTCCTCTAACCGCCATGGGTGCCGCCACCTTGGCGGCTTTACATCCGAATCGCGACATCCTTCTAGGGATCGGCATCTCATCACCGACGGTTGTCAATCGCTGGCATGGCGCCGATTACGGAGAAAAAGCGTTAGCGCGTATGCGCGAAGAAATCACATTGCTTCGTCTTTGTCTCTCCGGCGAGAAGGTTGATTTCGCCGGCGACTTTCATTCCGTAAAAGGTTTTCGTTTGGGTGTTCGCCTCGGAGAGAACAAACCAAAAATCATCGTTGGCGCGCTTAACGAAAAGATGTTGCAAATGGCGGGCGAACTCGCCGACGGTGTCTTACTTAATTATCTGCCGGCATCGCATGTTCCATGGTCGGTAGAACAAATTCGTAAAGGCGGCAACGCCAAGGTGTATGCCTACATCCATGTAGGTGTCACCGATCCCGAACAACATCGTGATCTCGGACGTAAAGATTTGTATTCCTATATCGTCGTCGATTCCTACGCCAAAAATTTCACCCGCGCTGGTTTTGGTGATGAAGTTGCCGAAGTGCGCGCACGATTCGCCAACGGCGACCGCGAAGGTGCGGTGAAAGCCGTCAGCGACAAAATGGTTGATGCCATCGATGTGCTCGGCGATAGCGCCCATATTCACCACACCGTGCAGTCGTATGTCGACGCCGGCGTTGAAGTTCCCGTCATCATGCCCATGCCATGGGGTGGCGATCGGCTTTCGGTTATTGAAAAAACGATGCAAGCGGCGGTGGGTCAGTACTAATGCCACCGGCAAGACGCCCAAAAGGCGCAACACCCACCAACGACAACACATCGGGCCTTATTCCTCTCGGGCTTCCACCCGGCACTGCGATTCGCTTTCGCCGGCGTGAAACCGAACGTTGGAAAAATGCAACCGTTGTTTGTTTAGAAGCCGATGGCAGCCTCGGCGTTTCCGACGATAAAGGCGCCCATCGCTCCATACCGCTCGACACCGTTGAAGTAAAAGAACGCGGCGCTCGTGGCGGTGTGGTGTGGGTGCCGGCGCGCAAAGTGGCCGAGCGTATTGAACAACTTCGTTTGCTTTAGCGCGGGGCTAGTTCGGTGACCGCTTCGGGAATATTCACGCCGGAAAGTCCCAAGATCGCAATGGCCGGCGTCGACACACCGTTATCGCAATAACGCTGAATATGGTCGCGACATTCGGCATACGAACCGTGCACAACTAACTGATCAACGAGTTCATCCGGAATTGCTTCCAACGCTCCGGCGCGATCACCTGACTGCCAACAATCCCACATCGGTTGGAACTGTTCACCACGTCCCAGCCATTTATGGAAAGCCGCATAAACCGGCACGTTCATATATTGCGCGATCGCAAACTTGGCTTGTTGACGAACCTTGTCGGTTTCGGTTGAGGGGGCCACAAAAATACGCGCCACTACTTCTTTTTCGGCACCATGAGCCCGCACAATAGGTGCCACTTTTTTCACATCGTCGGCCGATAACCAATTGATGATGGCGCCATCACCTTCACGGCCCGCCAAATTCAACATTCCTTCACGTAATGCCGCCACCAAAATCGGTACTGGTTGTTCGGGAACTAAAGAAAGGCGAAAACCTTTGACCGCGAACGTTTCATATGTTTCGCTTACCTTTTCGCCGGTCAGAGCGGATCGCAAAAAACGCAAAGTGTCGCGTACACGCGCATAAGGCTTTTCAAATGGTGTGCTGTTCCACCGTTCAACAATCACATTGGAAGACGAGCCCAAACCTAAAACAAAGCGCCCGGGCGCGGCATAGGCCATTGCGGCAACGCTTTGCGCCAACGTTGCCGGACCACGGGTATACGCCGGCACAATGGCAGTGCCCAATCGCAAAGTGGGCGCCCATTGCGACGTCAAAACAAGCGGCGTGAATGCATCCATACCATCGGTTTCTGCGCTCCAAACGTCGGTGTAACCGAGTGAAGGCAAACGTTCGATCGTTTCTTTTTGTTCGGCGAGCGACATCCGTTCAAACGGGATAGTGATACCAAATCGGTTCGTCATTTTTTACGCTTTCGGTGTTCGGATCATGGCGGATTGACTGGCAGTTGCCATCAACGTGCCATCTTGTGACCACAAATAAATATGTCCATGCCCGAAACCGCGTGCCACCGCCTCCACGCGAACGTCAACTAACACCCACTCAGTGGGAACGATATTGGTGACCCGTAACGTGTTATCAAGACTGTTGGAATTAATTTCCGAATGCATTGTGCGACCGAGCCCCATGGGCACGAAATCACCCAACACCGCAAGTGCCGTAGATGACATTTCTAAAAGTTCCGGAACGCGCATCCATAGCGCCATGCGTCCGCTGAATTCTTCATCGGAAGCAATTCGCTGTTCGAGACGAGTCGAAATTGTGTTTTGTAAATCAATGCGAATTTCGCGCGGTGGACATTGATCAGGTGGCAGGACATCAGGGAATGTCACCCACTGTCCTTCTTCAGGGAAAGAACGTTCACCGAGTGACGCGATGACAGTAAAAATTTCCGTTTCGCCCACTTGCCCAACAACACGCGCTTGGGTGGTGGTATGTCCGGCCGCGCCAATCCGAATATCAAGATCAACCACCGATGGCGGTTTGGTGTAATTCAGATATTGCGCGCAGGCCCAGATAAGTGGCCGTTGCGTGACCGACTCCAACGCTTCGATCGCTGCACCCAATCCGCATCCACCAAAAAGCGAACCAAGTCCGCTGCAAATTCCCGGTGTCACCGGCAAGTACCAGCGCATGGGGTTATGAGTCGATTGCAATCCAAGCCATTGTCGTGCGTCCACACCTGCATGGTAGGGCGCAATAGCCAAAATCTGGTCAATAACGGACCTCTGTAGAACCGTGTCACGCAGAACGGGGCTATGCAGAACGGCTTATGCAATTGCCGTATAACAGGCATAGGCTCGGCATATGAGCTCAAACGCATCTTCTTCAGCACGTAGTCCGCGCCCCGAGGTCGTCATTGTTGATGCCGTGCGCACACCCATCGGTCGTCGTAATGGTGGGCTGTCAACCATGCATTCCGCCGATCTCATGGCCCAACCGTTACGCGCTCTTTTCGAACGCAACAATGTTGATCCCGGAAGTATCGGACAAGTTGTTGGCGGATGCGTTAGCCAAATCGGCCAACAAGCATTCAATATTGCGCGCACCGCATGGTTAACCGCCGGCCTCCCCCTCAACGTGGCCGCCACCACTGTTGATGCTCAATGCGGATCATCACAACAAGGTGTTGATATGGCGTATGCCTTGATCGCAGCGGGCGTCGTTGATTCCGCCGTGGCCACCGGCGTTGAAGTGATGTCGAAAGTTCCGATTGGTTCGAACGTGGCCAAAGGAATGGGCATGGGTTCACCAATTCCCAAGAGTTACTTCAGTCAATACGAGTACACCAGCCAATTTGAAGGCGCCGAGCGTATTGCCAAAAAGTGGAATATCACTCGCGACGACGCCGATGAATTCGGATTGCGATCACAACAACTTGGCGCCCAGGCCTGGGCCGAAGATCGTTTCGCCACGCAACTGGTTGAGGTAGACGCTCCCGATCTCGATGACGAAGGCAAGCCCACCGGCACCACCCACCATGTGGCGGCCGACGAAGGTTTGCGTGCCACCACCGCCGAAGCACTCGCCAACTTGAAACCGGTTATGGGTGAAGACGGCGTGCACACCGCTGGATCTTCTTCACAGATTTCTGATGGTGCCGGTGCGGTGTTGATGATGACGGCCGAGCGCGCCGAGCAACTTGGTTTGCAACCATTGGCTCGTATCGTTGACACCTGTCTCGTTGGCGTCGATCCCGTTCTTATGCTCACTGGCCCCATTGATGCAACGCAATCACTCCTCGCGCGCAACAACTTAAGCATTGACGATATTGATCTTTTCGAAATCAATGAAGCCTTTGCCTCGGTCGTACTTGCATGGGAACGTGAATTGCATGGTGATCGTGCCAAGGTCAATCCCAATGGCGGAGCGATTGCTCTCGGTCACCCGCTCGGTGGCACGGGATCAATTCTCATCACCAAGGCCGTCCACGAACTGCAACGTTCATCGGCTCAACGCGCCATCGTCACAATGTGTTGCGGCGGCGGTTTGGGCACCGGCACGTTAATCGAACGCGTGTAACTCTCGTCGCTTAGGCGACCGCAATAAACATCACTCTGAGGTTTTTCTTTTTGCGGCGCGCCCCAACAACAATTCAAATTGTCCCGTTTCGAAAGCGCTTACGTTGGCCCTGGCGTTTCGCTATTGCCTTGGCGTTATGCGCCTTCGGCATTCTTTCGCTCTGGGCCAGCACGGTGTTCTTAAAACATTTCAAACCTTGGTACGCCGCAGCCCCAACAGTTGTTTCTGTAATCGACGGCGACACCATTGATGTCCGCATCGGAACGCAAACGCATCGCATTCGTCTTTTGGGGATCGACACGCCCGAAATAAAGGATCCGCGTAAACCAGTGCAGTGTTACGGGCCTGAAGCAAGTGCAAATACCAAACAGTTATTGCCACGCGGCACCATTGTGCAACTTGCAACTGATACCGAAACGAAAGATCACTTCGGACGCGACCTTGCCTATGTATGGCGTCAAGCCGACGGGCTATTCATTAACAAAGCCATCGCCGATGCGGGATTCGCCGATCTTTTAATCATCGAGCCCAACGTTGCCCATGCCAGCGAACTACAAAAAGCCGTTGCCGAAGCAAAAGAAAATCGACGTGGTCGCTGGGGTGCATGCCCGCCGAACTAGCGAAAAAGTAACGACTATGGCCAACTCCCCTCTTCGGCGTATCGTTACAGGGTGACTTCCCTCGCCGAACAACTCGGATATTCCGCTGATGATCGCATCGCCATTGTGAATTGCGACGATCTCGGACTTTGTCATTCGGCCAATGAAGGAATTTACGAATCGATGCGTCAGGGCTTTGCAACAAGCGCGTCATTAATGGTGCCGTGTCCTTGGGCGCGCAGTGCTGCTTCGGACTATCGCGGTGAAGACGTTGGTGTACATCTCACCTTGAACGCTGAATACGACTCCTACCGTTGGGGACCAATCACTCATGCACCGTCATTGCTCGACGGTGATGGTGGTTTTCCTCGCACCGTCACTGATCTTTGGGATCATGCCGATCTTGATGAAGTGCGCCGCGAATGTCGCGCCCAAATAGAGCGAGCAATTCTGTGGGGCTTTGACGTCAGCCATCTCGATAGCCATATGGGTGCATTGCAACTACGCCCCGAGTTTTTTGACGTATACCTCGACTTAGCCGTTGAATTCGGATTGCCTTTGCGCTTATCAGGCGCTTCATCGGAACGTTCGATCGGCTTTCCGTTCCGACGTTTAGCGGCTGAAGAGGGAATCGTTTCTCCCGACCACTTCATTTATGTCAATGGTGTGGGCTCGCGCCGCCATTTAGAAAAAGCATTGTTTGATTTACGCCCCGGCGTCACCGAACTGTATGTGCACCCCGCCACCGATACTCCCGAATTGCGCGCCATTGGCACCGACTGGGCCTCAAGAGTTGATGATTTACATTTAGTTCGCCATGACTCATCTATGCGCGCGCTCGTTGATCGCTCGGGCGTGAAGTTGATTGGTTGGAAAGAACTGCGCGACTTACAACGCGCTGGTTAAACAATCACAGTTGTTTTTCATAATGGCGATAGCGCACCGTCGCTTTCGCCTCTACGGATTGTAGAAACGCGGTTGCGGGTTCAGTGCGAACATTGGCCAAAACAACATCGGGAAATTCAGCGATCATTAGGTCGCGGCAAATTTGGCCGAGCAATGCTTTACCAACACCTTTTCGACGCCATTGCTCGGCGACCACGATTGGTTCGGCCCAACCGGCGCGCGTAATGGAATGACAACCAACGCCTACAACTTCGTCTTGATAAAACGCGCCATGACAAGTTCCGTTTTCCACCGCACGCGCTATCTCGTCACTACGTCGGGGCGCCACCGATGAGGCCCACAACACCACTTCCATAACATCGGCGTCATGCACAGCGCGGCGAATGCGAATCTCGGGTGGCGGTTCAGCCCGAAAACCTGAACTTACCGAAAACGCATCCCATTCCTGCGCGAGTTGATAGCCACGTCGTTTCGCTACGCGTTCAACTGCGGACGTTTCGGCCACACCGGGCCATAACGAAAACGGGAGACCTCCACCGATCACTATGCGCGTTGCGCCGCGCTCGGTCGCCCAATCCTCAGCATAAGAAAAAAGATCGTCAGCCAATTTTTGACGTTGCCGCGCCGGAGAAACAACCACTAAACGAATCGATGCAATGAGTTCGCCATCAATATCGCGACCCAAACCCACAGCGATAACGGCATCGGTATCGGCGCTGGCCATCACCACGCCGCCTTGTTCATAGCAACAACTCAAAATTTCATCGGGTGTGAGGTCTTCATGGGCGGCTGCTTCCCAAAGCAATCCGGCAACTTCGTCCACTCGCGCGGCGCCAATTGGCATCAAATTCATACTGTGACCTTCGCGCGGTTAGGACGTCCGATCGTGACATACCCGATGATTCCGCCAATGAGAACAGCCGCGGAAACGAACGCCGCTATCAGCATCACGAAGTTCATACTGCTGGCTACTTCATCCACCACAATGCGGGCAGTCCCCTCACTGATCACCCCACCGGCGATTTGGTTGGTGATGCGATTCTTGAGCGTGCCGGAAATAGCCAAATAAATGATGACCGCAACCAACCCCGCTCCACCCGAATAGGCAATAGCCACCGAACGTTGCGAGGCAATCAAAACGCCACCTAATCCTGTGACTAAGGCGATGGCCGGCAAAATAATGGCGCCGAGACGAGAGATATGCACCCAATCGCGAATGCTCGACAATCCGGGTGCATCGATGAGTTGGACACTCAAATTTGTATTGGAAAGATTGATTGAACCAGTGGGCAGTCCTAGTGATTGTGCTTTCGCCAAAATCATTTCCAACGCCGCAGTCACGTTTAACGACAAACCCGATGAATCGACTTGAGTGAACGGCGATGTTCCATCCACGATGCGAACAAACTCATTATGCGTTGCTTTCACGGCCGTTTCCCAAATGGAAACAAATGCATCAGTGGCAACAATTTGTTCAGTGGCCAGTGTTAATAAATCAGCGGCACGGTCGCGCACAGTTCCGGAGAGAGCATTAAACGGCGGAGGCAAAGTTGAGGCCACAAAACTTTCAACGCCAACTGCGTCTATAACCTCGCTGGCAACAATTTCGGCAACTTCGCGTTGCACTGCTGGATCATTCACCAAGGCTTTTGATGTTGCTAACCAAGTTTGCTCATCCAGAATTTTGTGTTGCGTCCAAAAAGCGCCGAGACCGGCAACTGCAGTGAAACCGGCAATCACTAACAAAATGGAACCGATGACGGTACGCGTCGTGCGACTCATTGGATACCCGCAAAAAGATCGGTTTCGGGGAAAGTTGTATCTACACGTGAATGGCCGAGAATGTAGTCCTCATAAGGATGAACCGTGCGGGCGATTTCACGCGGAAGTCCGAACCAGAAGGCTGAGTCCGGATCGACTTGCGTCGCATGCGCTAACAACGCTTCGAGGCGAATATCAAACCACTCTGACATTTCGATTGAAGTCGTCACGCGATCATCTTGATTCGGTCGTTGAAACCAATCCTCACCAAAAGGTGATTCCAATCCCATTTCCACAAACTTTTCGTGTGTCGCCCGAATACGTTTTTGCGACCACACTGAGTAATACATTTTGAGCGGCGTAAATGGATCGCCTAAATCAGGGCGATAGGCGGGATCTCCAGCTAACGAAAACGCCGGTACAGAAATATCGTGCACTCGAAGGTGATCCGGATGCGGATAGCCCTGCTGATCATCGCCGTAGGTGAGGATGACTTGCGGGCGATGCTCACGAATTATCGCCACCAGTTTTGCCACCGCTTCATCAAGGTCAGCATTGGCGAACGCGTCTGGATGTTTATTGGCTTCCGAGTCCGGCATTCCCGAATCTCGGTAACCCAGCAAAATCACTTTGTCGTAACCAATCAATCCTGCGGCTTTGTCTAATTCCGCTTTGCGGATCTCAGCCAAATTGGCGCGCACTTCAGGAGTATCCATTGCTGGATTCAAAATGTCGCCCTCTTCACCGCCCGTGCAGGTGACTAAAACCGATCGCACTCCCATGGCGCGATATTTCGCAATCGTGGGAGCGCCTTTTGAGGCCTCGTCATCGGGATGGGCGTGAACCGACAAAATGCATCTTTCAACCACGCCTGCACGCTACTGGCCCGAACTAATGAGGTCACTTCATGACACCCATTTCAGGTCCGGAGGGTTTACATTCGCCACCTATGGTTCGGATTCCACGCTCATCAGCACTACGAGCGCTCATCGTTGTCGTGGCGTTGGGCACTATTGCGATGGGCTGCGGAACGACGGGGCGTGAATTACGCGAGCCCGCAGCCCCCACATCCGAGCCTCGATCGAATGTCGGTTCCCTCGCCTCCAATTCGGCGTCCGCCGCAATTTCCTCGTCGCTCTCATTGCGATCGCCTGCTTTCGAACCGGGTGGAAAAATTCCCGCGCTCTACACATGCGATGGGTCGGATATTTCTCCACCCTTCACGATCTCGGGCGTTGCTACGGGCACGGTCGAACTTTTGTTGATGATCACCAACACCACCGATCTAATTACTACGAATTGGATTGTGGCCAAGATTCCCCCTTCCACTACCAAATTCGAAGCGGGTAAGGCTCCGGGCGGTTCGATACAAATTCCGACTTCCTCAGGTTCAGCCGACTACACCGGTCCTTGTCCCGAAAAAAAGGCGATCTATGACTTTTCGCTCTACACCTTTGATCGACCAACAAATTTGAATGCGTCGAGTTCATTGAATGATGTCGCCAACGCGATTGCCACAGCAACGCGCACAATCGCGTTAACGGGAACTTACGAAAAGAAATAAGCGTTTAAAAACGAATGAGCGCAGCCAATTGACGCGACTGCGCTAACAGTTGTCCGTCGCGAGACCAAATTTCACAATCCTCTTCGCAGTAACCGTTCATACTCGCAATTGATTGAAAGCGAATGCGACACCATTCATCAAAAAGATGTCGCGGGTCAGTGCGAAAATGAATCGTTAGATCAACAGTGGTAATGCCCCAAGGGCCACCAACTCGACTGAACATGGCTGGCATCCACGCATCGGACATCGCCGCTAAAAGCGGAGCGTCAACACGGCGCGGTTCATTGAGTTGAATCCAACCTCCGGTTTCAGCGGCCGCTGATTCGGTAAACGGAGGGGCACCAATGGCCCGTCGATAGTTGTAACGACTGGCAATCTGCGGCGCATATTCACTGGGAATGGCGGGGGCAAAAACTCCTTCAGTAATCGATTCGGGATCGTCAAGAACGGGAGGATTCGCGTCGAGGAATTCGGGTCCATCACGATCGGTACCGATGGCACCTAACGCCGTTGCAATGAGTTTCCCGCCCTGTCGCAGCGATGCGGTGAACGTTGAAACGGATCGCCCTTCCCGCAGCGTTGCCACTTCTACATCGGCTGGACCGCCCTCGGCCTTCGACAAAAAATGGATACTGACCGAACGAATTCGTCGGTTGTCGTCGGCTAATTGCTCTTCAACGGCACGCACTAAAACAGCCGCTAAATAGCCTCCATTGGGGCCGTTACCTGCCCACCAACCTTCATCAAGTTCGACACTAAATATTTCTGGGCCACGACGAATTGGCGTTGTGGCACGATCAAACCGAGTCATAGCGAGCCAACGCTACTCGCCAAAGTGCCGGTGAATGCGCTAAACAACTGCAAAGAAAACTTCGAGGGGGAACGATGAAGGCTTTTCAGTTAGTCGGCGGATCACTTGATGTTCATAAAGCAACACAACTAGCCGATGTTGCTCAACCGGAACCGGGACCCGGACAAGTACTCGTACGCGTCGGTGGCGCCGGTGCATGTCATAGCGATATTTCGCTGTTGGAGTTTTCCTCTGCCGCGCCGCGCGAAATTCCCATGACGCTCGGACACGAAAATGCAGGTTGGATCGAAGCATTTGGTCCGGGCACGATTCCCACTCCCGGACTTGAAGTTGGCGCGCCCGTTGCGGTTTATGGCGCATGGGGCTGCGGACAATGCGTGAATTGCCGCAAAGGCATGGAGAACTACTGCTTGCATATTTCTGCTAGCGGACCTGGCTTAAGTGTTGATGGCGGCATGGCGCAATATTTATTGGTTCCCGCGGCGCGCTATCTCGTTCCGCTGGGTGATATGAAGCCAGTTGAAGCTGCTCCGTTAACCGATGCCGGGTTAACGCCCTATCACGCCATTAAAGCATCGCTCCCACTTTTAGTGCCCGGTTCATATGTCGTCATCATTGGCGCCGGCGGGCTTGGCCACCTAGCGGTGCAATTTGTTAAAGCACTCTCACCGGCCAAAGTTATTTGTGTTGATCAACGCGAATCAGCATTAAAGATCGTCGCCGACTTAGGTGCCGATCACACTGTTGTTTCCGGTCCAAACGCGGCGGCAGAAATTCGCGGCATTATGGGCGGCCGCGGCGCTGAAGTTGTTCTCGATATCTGCGGCTACGACGACACATTGGCTTTAGCCTCAGCCGTTGCGGCTCCGCTTGGACGACTCACCATTGTTGGCGTCGGTGGCGGAACTTTGCCCGTGAACTTCTTTGCCTTCCCCTATGAGTGCAGCGTGCAAAGCACATATTGGGGTTCGGTAACCGAACTCAGCGAGTTGCTTGAACTGGCTCGCTCGGGAGGATTCCGCGTACACGCCAGCACTTACGCATTGGAAAATGCTGGCGATGTTTACGCCAAAATGGTTGACGGCACGCTACAAGGGCGTGCCGTCATCGTTCCGAATGAACGTTAAATCTGCTTAAGCAGCTGATTTTGGTGGACGCCAGAAAGCGGCCAATTGCAGTAACGCGCCGCCAACACCGGCAACCGCAGCAATGACTAATCCGGTGATGCCGGCCCAATCCAATTCAATACCGTTATCAACGGACCATTCGCCTGCGCCGGTGCAAGCCAAACCGAAACCAACGGCCGCTAACACCACGACATATTCAACGCCGCCACCGGGATTAAAGATGAACCATCCGTTCTTCCAGTGAGTGGTGATGAAAGCCACAACCATGATGGCGATCATTCCGGCTGCCGCCAACGGGGTGAGTAACCCAATAGCGAGCAAAAGGCCGGCGCCAATTTCGGTTAACGCTGCCATCCATGCGTTGACTTTCGGCATCTTCATGCCCATTGAACCAAACCAACCGGCAGTTCCGGCAATTTTGCCACCGCCGAAAATTTTGTTTAAGCCGTGTGTTGCCAAGGTAACGCCGACAACAACGCGAATAATTAGCAAACCAAGATTTAATCCGTCGACGTTCCACATATCTTTTCCAGCATCGGCGGACGCAAGTAGTGCGTTAATGCCGAGGTCAATACCTGTACTCATAATTCCTCCTTCGAAGGTCAAGCGTCATGCGTTTGACCAAAGGTCATGCTAGGAGGTTGCCGCGCGCACTCGGTGGATTGTCAATATTTCATTTTCATTGCAATTTATTTGCTTTTAAATCTGCGCGAATTAACGAAAGTTTCGGGCATGAGGACTTCCAAGAACCGGAAGTAATTCGATTTTTTCGGCCACAACGTTAATAACGCCTTCAACTTTTTCTAAACGGCCACGCACAATAAGCGCTGGCGATTGACGCGCAATCTTTCGGTAACGCTTCCATAGACCGGGAGAACAAACAATATTGACGAACCCAGTTTCGTCTTCAAGATTTAAAAACGTAATACCGCGCGCTGTAGATGGCTGCTGACGATGAGTAACAACACCACCGACCACAACTTTCTCTCCATGTGCCTTGCTGCGTAATTGCGCTGCGGTAAGCACACCGCGTTCTTTGAGGTGATCACGCTCAAAAAGCGTTGGATGCCCATCGGGCGCCATACCAGTTGCCCATAAATCAGCACTGGCGATATCTCTTTTCGACATCTTTGGCAACGGAGGTGCATCTAACCCCGCCACTATTCCCGGAAGTCTTTGCGCCGATGCACTTGCAACTGCACCCGCAACCCAAATGGCCTTTCGACGATCAAGATCTTGCGGTAACGAAGAAAAAGCACCGGCTGTTGCTAAAGCCTCCATGGCCGAAGACGAAACAGATACTCGACGAGTGAATTCTTCTAAAGAAGTGAAAGGTCCGTTGGCTTCTCGCTCCTCCACGATCAATTCGGCCACATCATCGCCGATATGCCGCACTGAAGATAAACCTAAACGCACTGTTGGCTGCGTTATCGAAACACCATCACGGGGATAAGCATCAATCATCATCGCCGTATCGGCCTGCAATGACGCTTGAGCTTGTGAAAGTTGGATATCCGGAGTGGCGACATCAACTCCATGACGACGAGCATCGGTAATAAGAGAATGCGGTGAATAAAACCCCATGGGTTGGGCATTTAATAGACCCGCACAAAATGCCGCCGGAAAGTAACGCTTTAAATAGGAACTGGCATAAACCAAGTAGGCAAAAGAAACAGAGTGGCTTTCGGGAAAACCAAAGTTGGCAAATGCCGCCAACTTCTCATAAATGTCATCGGCCACCGAACCAACAATGCCGTTCTTCTGCATACCGTTATAAAGACGTTCACGTAAGCGTTCCATTCGCTCACCACTACGTTTTGATCCCATCGCTTGACGTAACTCATCAGCTTCACCCGGACTAAACCCCGCTGCATCGATAGCAATTTGCATGAGTTGTTCTTGAAAGAGCGGGACACCCAGAGTTTTTGCTAACGCAGGTTCGAGTAACGGATGCAAATAAGTAACTTCCTCAACCCCATTACGTCGCCGCAGATAGGGATGCACCGAACCACCTTGAATGGGGCCCGGGCGAATAAGCGCAACTTCAATAACAAGATCGTAAAAAGTACGCGGTTTCAATCGAGGCAGCGTCGCCATTTGCGCGCGGCTCTCAACTTGAAAAACCCCCACTGAATCAGCCGCACACAACATGTCGTACACCGCGTCATCTTGGGGGAGTTCGGCAATATCAATAGTGAAACCATGCGCGTCAGCCACCAAATCAACGGTGTTATGCAATGCCGTCAACATGCCTAAACCCAAAAGATCAAATTTCACTAAGCCTGCCGCTGCGCAATCGTCTTTATCCCACTGCAATACCGTGCGACCTTCGCGACGCGCCCATTCGACAGGACATACTTCGATGATGGGACGATCACAAAGCACCATGCCGCCGGAATGAATGCCTAAATGACGGGGCGAATGCTCAATTTGTGTAGCCAGATCAAGCACTAAAGCCGGAATAGCATCGCTTTCTTTATCTTCTCGTTGTGCACGCATTGAACCGCGTCGGTCGACAATTTTTGCCCACGCATCAGCCTGACCCGGCGCATAACCAAGTGCCGTAGCCATCTCTCTTACCGCCGAACGAGGCCGATAGGTGATGACATTGGCAACCTGCGCGGCGTAATGGCGCCCATACCGTTGAAAGACATATTGAATAACTTCTTCACGCCGTTGCGATTCGATATCAATATCGATATCGGGTGGCCCGTCTCTTTCTACGGAGAGAAAACGTTCAAAGAGCAACCCCAAACTCACAGCATCCGCTTTCGTAACCCCTAAGGCGAAGCAAACAGCGGAATTGGCGGCTGAACCACGACCTTGACAGTAAATATCGTTGCGACGACAAAACTCGACGAGATCGTGGACGATCAAAAAATACCCTGGAAAATTGAGTTTTTCGATGACATCAAGTTCGTGATCGATTTGTTTCCACGCCCCTTTAAC
>JBEGMF010000054.1:0-62207 GCA_041183205.1 Actinomycetota bacterium
CTCCTGATCTTTCCGAAGGTCCGCATCTCGGCTATGCCTTGCAGTGGTTTTCGTTTTCTCTTCTGACAATCATTGTGTATCCGTTGTTACTGCGGCGAGTGGCGAAACGGCGCCAAGCGTCATTGCACGACGATGAAGAAGACGAAAATGAATTCGTCTCACCGAAAGAATCGTTAGCGTGATGGATCCCGAACTTCGCCGCGATCATGTCATCGAAACGACGATTCGCTGCATCGAAAATTCAGGATTACGAGCAATTTCTCTTGATGACATCGCCGATGCCGCTCAAGTTTCGCGAGCGACGATTTATCGATATTTTCCGGATGGTCGCGATCAATTGATTTCCGAAGCCGTAACGCGCGAAGTAAGCCGGTTTTTTGGTCAGATCGAAAGCGAACTTGAAGATGTTGACGAATTGGCTGCCAAGTTCCGCATCACGTTGATGCTCGGCGCCAAAGGGATTGCCGAAAACCAGTTGCTGCAACAATTGCTCTCCACCGAAGCCGAGGAACTTTTACCCGAATTGGATATGGCCACCACCGTTGTCCAAGGCGTTATCCGTTCGATGATCGTGGAAGAACTCCATGCCGGAATCGAAAAGGGGGAGTTGCGGCCCGACCTTGATGTGGGATTTGCCTCCGATTATTTGGGCCGCATGCTGCTGTCGTGCATGTCCACCGCAGGGCAGTGGGATCTGAGTGATCCAGTCTCAATTAATGATTTGGTGGATCGGTGGTTTATGGCGGGGATCCGAATTTCCGATTGAAATTTTTTCGGGCCCTGGCTGTGTCGTGAGACAAAAAAGCCGATATTGTCTCACGCATGACGGAGTCGACGGCCATCCCGAATCGGATTGTCAATGCCGCCGTAACGGTGATCGGGCGCCAAGGATTGCGCGCCTCCAGTCTGGAAGACATTGCCGCCGAAGCCGGTTGCGGTCGGGCCACTGTGTATCGCGCTTTCCCAGGTGGGCGCGATGAAGTGATGTACGCCACATTGATGGCATCGGTTGATTCAATTTTTTCCGCTTGTGAATGCGCCGCTCAGTGTTATTGCGAAGAAGATTGCTGTTGTTCGTTGGGCGAATCAGTAGCCGCCATTTTGCAGTCGGCGTCAATTGAAATTTCTTCACACCGGGCGCTGCAACGGCTTCTTAATGACGAACCCGGGGTCATTCTCGACTTATTGATGTTCGAGCGTTTCAATTTTGTTTTAGAAAAAGCTTCATTTGCCGCAGTTGCGTATCTTGAGCGTTTTGTGAGCGCAGACGAAGCAGCAAAAATCGGTGAATGGTGTGCGCGTGTCGTAATTGAAAATTTGCGAGCGCAGCACCCCGGTTTTGATCTCACGGATCTCGCAGTTTGTCGACAACTCGTTGACACATTTTTAGTGCCCGGTATCCAACGCAACAGTGGAGGAAATTGAAATGACATCAACAGAAAAAATCATTGGACGTAGCGAAATCAATGACATCGAACAGATCCTTATGATCTCGAACACCGATGTTGATGCCACGATCCACACCGTTCAGGACAATGCGGCCGCCATCTTCACATGGGATTACGAAAAGGGCGCGCGTCCCGCACTGAACAAGTTGTATGAAAAGGCCAAGACCTCGCAGTGGAATGGCGAGACTGATCTCGATTGGTCAATTGAGGTTGATCAGGAAGCCGTTGTAGTTGCCAACATGGCCGCCAACAATCGCGGCGTTGGTCTCGATGTGGCCGGAACTTGTTTTGAAAAGTGGGGCGATAAAGAGTGGACCGAACTCGGCATTCAGTCACAAAACTGGACACTCAGCCAGTTCATGCACGGCGAACAAGGCGCGTTGTTATGCACGGCCAAGATTGTTGAAACCGTCCCGTGGATCGACGCGAAGTACTACGCCGCTACGCAGGTAATGGACGAAGCCCGTCACGTTGAAGTTTTCGCCAAGTACCTGAACGAAAAACTTTCGGGCAATTACCCCGTGAATGCGCACTTGAAGATGCTCTTAGACGACATCGTGAATGACGCTCGTTGGGATATGACCTATCTCGGCATGCAGATCATGGTTGAAGGTCTTGCGTTGGCGGCCTTCGGTTTCATGCACCAAATGACGACCGAACCGTTGTTGAAGCAACTCCTGCGTTATGTCATGAGCGATGAGGCTCGTCACGTGGCCTTCGGTGTGCTTTCGCTGAAGGAGTACTACCAGGAGCTGTCGCAAGCCGAACTGCGTGAACGTCAGGAATTTGCGTTCGAAGCCGCTGTGCGTATGCGTGACCGTTTCTTGCAGCAAGAAGTTTGGGATCGCATGGGTGTGCCGGTGAAGGAAGCCGTCACCGTTGTCATGCAAGACGAAGGCCAAAAACTCTTCCAGCAAATGCTGTTCGCCAAAATCGTTCCCAACTGCAAGAAACTTGGGCTACTCGACGCGGGCGATGCATGGTTGCGCACGAAGTTCACCGAACTCGGTGTTATCGACTTCGAGCACATGCCCGATACCGAAGAGGAATACGAGGCATTCGCCCTCGCCGGTTCCGAATTGGCTGGCACGCGCTAACGACCAAAGCTCACTCGGTTGAGGGTGAGAAAAAAATCTTGAATCGATGAACGGGCCGTCGCTGGTACGGTTTAGTCATGCCACGGTTCGGATCAGTTATCACTGCCATGATTACGCCATTCACTGATGATTTTTCAGTGGATTATGACGGCGCGGCTGCTTTAGCGAAGTGGCTCGTTGAACAAGGCAATGATGCACTGGTATTGACCGGCACAACTGGTGAGGCTGCTTGTTTAACTGATGAAGAGCAGGTGGAGTTATGGCGAGTTGTGCGTAGCGCCGTGACGGTTCCCCTTATTGCTGGATCCGGCACCAACGACACGCGCCATGCGGGCGAACTCACAGCCCAAGCTCAAAGTGCAGGTATGGACGCGGTGTTAGTGGTGACGCCCTATTACAACCGTCCATCACAAGCAGGGATCGAAGCGCATTTTCGTCATGTCTGCGCGTCAACCTCGTTGCCGGCAATTGTCTACGACATTCCGGTGCGCACGGGTCGCAAAATTTCGACACCGTTGTTGTTGCGTCTTGCCAATGAAATTCCCAATGTGGTCGGTTTAAAAGACGCGGCGGGCGATCCTTCGGAAACCGCCAACTTCATTGCTTCGGCTCCGGCCGGGTTCGAAGTTTTAAGTGGTGATGATGGTTTAACGCTGCCGTTGTTATCGGTTGGCGCCGTCGGTGTTATAGGTGTGGCAACACACTGGGCCGCGCCAGTGATGCGTGACATGATCAACGCATTCATGGCCGGTGATGTGCAAAAAGCGCAAGCGTTGAACGCGCGAATGCTCGAGAGTTATTCGTTTGAAACAGGCGATCTCAATCCCAATCCCGTTCCCACGAAAGCCATGCTGAATATGTTGGGCTTGCCGGCGGGGCCATGTCGCCCGCCGATGGGATTCGGTCCGGCTGATCTTTTAGATCGCGCTCGTGAAGTGCATCGTCGGTTGTACTCGTGAGTGCAAACGCGCCAGTCAAAATCACGTTTCTCGGTGGTCTCGGCGAGATCGGTCGCAACTGCGCCTGTATTGAACAAGATGGAAAAATCATGTTGCTCGATTGCGGGCTCATGTTTCCCGATCTCGACATGTTGGGAGTTGATCTCGTACTTCCCGATTTCACTTACGTACGGGAAAATGCCGATCGTGTCGTCGGCTGTATCGTCACGCACGGTCACGAAGATCACACTGGTGGTCTTTCGTATTTACTGCGAGATGTTTCGTTTCCGATTTATGGCTCGCCGTTAACGCTGGGTCTGGCTCGCAATCGCATTGAAGAAGCGGGGCTTTTAGACCGCACTGAATTCATTGCCGTGGCCGACGGTGAGCGTCGCAAAATCGGCCCATTTGATGTTGAGTTCATTCCGGTCACGCATTCGGTACCCCATGGAATTGCCACCGTTTTCCATACGCCGCACGGCGCCATCATGCATACGGGCGATTTCAAACTTGATCTCACTCCGGTGGATGGGCGGTTAACTGATTTAGCTCGTATAGGTGCCATTGCTGATAGCGAAGGAATTCGTTTACTTCTCTCCGATTCGACCAATGCCGAAGAGCCGGGTCATGCTGCATCCGAAACATCGGTTGGCAGCGTTCTTTACGACCTCTTTCATCGATATGAAGGTCGCCGCATCATCACAACTTGTTTTGCTTCTCATATTCATCGTGTTCAGCAAATTGCTGATGCGGCAATTTCGTTTGACCGCGTCATTGCCACCATGGGTATGTCAATGAAGAAGAACATGAAGATGGCGCGCGAAATGGGACTTTTGAAAATCCCTGAATCGCGATTGTTCGATATTGCTGATGTCGAAGATATGCCGCCGGAAAAAGTTTGTGTTATTTCAACCGGCTCCCAAGGTGAACCAATGTCAGCGCTGGCGTTGCTCGCCGCCAATGAAAACCGCTGGCTGCGGCTCACGAATCAAGACGTCGTCATTATGAGTTCGCACCCCATTCCGGGCAATGAACAAGACGTTTCGCGTGTCATCGACGGCATGGTGCGTATGGGAGCCGAAGTGGTTCATTCTGGCATTGCCGACGTACACGCATCGGGGCACGCCAAAGCAGAAGATTTGAAAATGATGTTGTCAATCGTGCAACCGGATTGGTTTATTCCGGTGCATGGCGAGTATCGGCATCTCGTTGCGCACGCCAAGTTGGCGCGCAAGATGGGTGTGGCGGCTGATCACATTTTGGTTTGCACCGACGGTGATCAAGTGGCGCTCGACAAAAAGGGTGTGACGCCGTCGGCGCAAGTTCCTGCCGGTTATCTCTTTGTTGATGGCATCATCGGTGATGTCGGCCACGGTGTTTTGCGAGATCGACAAGTGCTGGCCGCTGAAGGTGTCGTTGTGGTCTTCGTGGGTGTTGAGTTCGAATCCGGCCGCATAAGCCTCGGACCACAAATCATCACTCGCGGGTGGGTGCACGCCCCCGAAGCCGAAGACCTTTTGGACGAATGTGCCGAAGCCGTTGGCAAGGCTGTGACGGAATTATTCGCTAACGGTCGACCTGAGCCCGATTCTGTTCAGCGAGTCGTTCGCCGTGCTGCGGGACGATTTGTCAACGAACGCACCAAACGACGGCCCATGATCGTGCCCGTTGTAATGGAAACCTGAATAAAACCGAGGATTGCGTTTTTCCTGCCCTCGGCGGCCGCCTACTCTTGCGCCATGGCTGATGTCCCCGTGATGTTTCGATCCACCACCCCAGAACGACCACGTCTTTCTTCGGCCGAGGCGCGTGAAGCAATTCAAAACGCTGCCCGGGCGTTATTAGATGAAAAGCGTCAATTAACGCTTGCGGAGTTGGATGCCCTCGCCGATGTACCGGATGCGTCGGTACCGGCTTTAGCGGCGTTAGCCCATGAAGTTCGTCTCGAATGGTGCGGCGACACAGTGGAAGTGGAAGGAATTCTTTCTGCCAAAACGGGTGGATGTCCCGAGGACTGTCACTTTTGTTCGCAGTCGGCCAAATTCGAATCGCCCGTGCAAGCCACACCGTTTTTGGATACGGCTGATGTATTGGCCGCCGCACAAGAAACAAAAGCGTTAGGCGCCACTGAATTTTGTATCGTGCTGGCCATTCGTGGTCCCGATGAACGCACGATGGATCGCATTTGTGAATTGGTACCGCTTATCGAAAAAGAAGTTGGTATCAACGTTGCAGTTAGCGCCGGCATTATCACCGAAGAGCAAGCGAAACGTTTCGCAGAAGTTGGCGTTCATCGTTATAACCACAATTTAGAAACGGCTGAATCGTTTTTTGATCAGGTAGTTACTACGCATAGTTGGGCGGAACGATTCGAAACCTGTCAATTGGTACGCGCTCACAACATGGAACTTTGTTGTGGTGTCTTGCTCGGTATGGGCGAAACCTATGAGCAGCGCATCGAATTAATTGGACAGTTGCGCGCCGTTGAACCGGCGGAAGTTCCCGTCAACTTTCTAAATCCGCGTCCCGGCACACCGTTTGCCTCGCGACCGTTGATTGAACCATTAGAAGCGATTCGTTGGATTGCCATGTTCCGTTTGGGATTGCCTTCGGTGATCTTGCGTTATGCCGGCGGTCGGGAAGTCACTTTGCGTGAATTACAGGCCCTTGGTTTGACTGCCGGTATAAATGCATTGATCGTGGGTAATTACCTCACAACATTGGGTCGTTCACCTGATGAAGATCTGCAAATGCTGCAAGATCTGCAGATGCCGATTGGTGCTCTTTCGAAAGTGTTGTAGTGGAAGCAACGTACTGTCACTGGTGTGGCACGGCGTTAGCGGAACATTCCGATCGTCAATGTCGGCGTGAACTTGATCCGCCGCGGTTCTGTCCGCAATGCGGACGCCGCTTACGCGTGAAAGTTCACACGGCCGGATTCGAAGCGGAATGCAAAAATCACGGACTGCAATTCACGGCCGATCAATCAATCGACTGACAGGCCGCAGGTCCTTTATTTCCGTTGTTTTCAGCAACTATTTCTTTGTCTGCGAATCGCTTAACTAGCGCAGGGCGTTTCGGTGGTATTGGCCGGCGCTACTCCAGTAATGGTGGTTTTACCGGCAAAGCGATCGTTGATCCACGTCACCATGCTGGGAGCGGCCATTGCGACAACCGTGCCGTGGTCGCCACCTTCAACTAACCAGCGCACAGTGCTTTGTTTGGTGGCGCAAAGTTGTGATGCCAACAACGCTGATGATGCCGGCGGAATTAGCGAATCGGCCGATCCATGGATGATGAGCAGCGGTGCATTGAAATTGGTGGTGAATTTACCGGGATCGTTTTCGGTGATGATTGTTTTCCACGCCGGGACTTTGGCGGGATCAACAATCTGAATCGTGGAAATATCAACGTTACGCACTAACTCGGAGAATTGTTGAGAACACATTTCGCCGGTGCGCTTCGCTAAGGCAATGCCCTCCGGAGTGAGAACTTGATCAAGGGGCGCTTTCGTATCGCCATACGACGCATTCCAACCGGTAGCAGCCATCAAAATGTAATGACGAGCGGGACCGTTCTTTAAGACATCATTGAAAAGTTCGAGTTGTGAAGGCGGAGCTCCCGCAACCACGCCCTTCAACGATAATTCCGGTGCGTAACTATTGGCGATATTGCCTGCGAACAAGGCTGCATGTCCACCTTGGGAATGACCCCAAATCGCGTAATTCGTTGATGCATTGAGATCAAGATTTTGTGCGGCGCGCACAATGTCGAGTGTGCCGCGGCCTTCACTTATGCCGGCGATATACGGATGCAATCCGGGAGTTCCTAAACCTTCATAGTCGGTGGCGACCACTAAATAGCCGGCCTTCAACAACGGATTAGCCAAGCCGACTAACTCGGATGGATTTAATGACGGTGCGCAGGTATCGGCTTGACCTGACGTTCCATGCGCCCATGTCACAACCGGCCAACCACCTTGGGGTGCTGAACCTTTCGGAATGGCAATCAAACCGGTTACGGCAATTGGTGTTCCATCAAGCGCTTGCGAAACATACATAACGCGCTTCATCGTGCCGTCCAGATTGGTGGCGTTGACATCTTCAACTTTGATGATTGCGCCCGGTGTGGTGTCCGAAAGTTTGGCGGGCACACCGTAGAAGTCGGGGAGACTCGCAGTCTCTTTAATCGTGGTCGTCGTTTTCGACGATGAGGAAGACGACGAAGATGAATCGCTGGAGCAGGCGCCCAACAAAACGCCGGTCAGTATGACGATTGAAAAAGCGGCCAAAAGGCGCTTGCGGGAAGTCGTAGGCATGACTTATTGGTCCTTTTTTGCAGGTAGACAGAGCCTACTTTGCCCCTCAAAATTGGTGGGGGCGGATAATTGGCCGAGTTTTTGGGAAAAGCCCTTACCCCTGTCATGGTGGGGCAGTAGCCTAGGGACTGGCGAGTGGAGTGGGGCCGAAACGGTACCCGAGGAAGATGCACGCCTGTGGCCACAAAGCAAACGGCACGATCCAGTAAATCACGCTCAACTTCGCGCTCTTCGAGTGCGACGAAAAAGCGCGCATCGGCCAAGAAAACCAAATCGGCTCCCAAGAACAACCGCCATGTTCGTACTGCGTTCGACGGTCATAGTCATGACGTGTGGGGTGTGGCATTAGTTGCACTTGGCATCCTCACCGGACTTGGTGTTTACGGCGATATGGCCGGACCGCTCGGCCGCGCATTGGCTGATGCTGCCGGTGCTTTATTCGGCGGACTCAAAGTTATTGTTCCGCCGGTTGTGATCGTGGCGGGAATTTTGGTGTTCCGCGGACCACGCGCTGAAGATTCACCGTGGAAAGTTTCGGGCGTACGCGTTTTTGTTGGCACTGCATTTCTCTTTATTGCCATTGCCACGCTTTTACATTTACAAAACGGTGAACCGCGCTTTGGTTCGGCATCGTTAGACGATTTCTCTTCCGCCGGTGGCTATATCGGCGCCGCATTTGGTCAACCATTAGCAACGGCCACGGGTGTTTGGGGTGTCACGCTTTTAAGCATCGCCCTTTTTGTTGTTGGTTTAGTGGTGATGACCGGAATTTCGATTCGCACCGCAGCATCAACGGTGGCGCAATGGATGCGCCCGGCACGTGCAGCTATTGGACGCGCTTTTCAATCAATGTTTGAACTGAAACATTCAGCGAAAAAGGAACAAAAAGAAGAACTCTCAGCTCCTCTTCTCTATAACGGCGACTATGCCGTCGACGACGAAGCAGAGCCGATCCTTTCTGAACTTGTTGAAGACGAAAACATTCTCGAAGAACATTTCGATGACGATTCATCGGTCTTCATTGCTGGATCTGATGATGATCCTTATGTTGAAGATGAACTCGATATCCATGTTCCGAGCGCTGAAGAAGTTCCAGCGGGTGAGCAACTCAAGATGCCGATGCCGCGTGCAAAAAAGGTCAACTGGAAACTCCCATCCATGAAATTGCTTGAGCGTTCAACGGCTCAAGAAATCAACAAGAAGATGGTGGAAGAACGAGGTCGACTTTTAGAAGCGTCGTTAGCCGAACACGGTGTGCAAACGCGCCTGGTTGGCATGGTGGTTGGTCCAACGGTTACTCGTTACGAACTCGAACTTGAACCGGGTGTCAAAGTCGCGAAAGTGACAAGCCTGCATAAAGACATCGCTTATGCGATGGCGTCTCCTGATGTGCGTATCCTCGCTCCGATTCCTGGCAAACAAGCGATCGGTGTCGAAGTTCCCAACGACAATCGACAACTTGTGGCGGTGGGCGACATTCTGGCTTCGCCCGAAGCGAAAGCAGCCAAAAACCCTCTAGAAGTGGCGATTGGGCGCGATATCAATGGTCGTGCCGTGATGGCCGATCTGGCCAAGATGCCGCATATCTTGATTGCCGGCGCCACCGGTGCGGGCAAGTCGTCATGTATCAATTCGTTATTGACATCAATTTTGATGCGCTCCACTCCCGATGATGTTCGTTTAATCCTCATCGATCCGAAGCGTGTTGAATTAGGCCAATACAACCGTCTTCCGCATTTGTTAACTCAAGTTGTTACGAATCCGAAGAAGGCCGCAAACGCCTTGGCGTGGGCGGTGAAAGAAATGGATCGTCGTTACGACCTGTTATCCGAATGCGGCTTCCGCGATATCGGTGGTTACAACGAAGCGTTTGATCGCGGTGAACTCGTTGATGATCCCGCCATGAATGTCGAGTACCAACGACTTCCTTATATTTTGGTGGTTGTCGACGAATTAAACGACTTGATGATGGTGGCGGCTCGCGACGTTGAAGAGTCAATTTGTCGCATTGCACAAATGGCGCGTGCGGTGGGTATCCATTTAGTTATTGCCACACAGCGTCCTTCGGTGAACGTCATTACCGGCGTTATTAAAGCCAACGTGCCAGCTCGCTTGGCATTCGCTGTTTCCAGTTTGGCTGATTCACGCGTCATCCTTGATCAAGGCGGAGCGGAAAAACTGCTCGGCCGCGGCGACATGTTGCTTTTAGGTCCGTCGTCGAGCGTGGCGCAACGAATTCAAGGTTCATGGGTTACTGAAGATGAAGTGCGCGCCGTCGTTGGAACTTGGCGTAAACAATCACCCGATGTTCACTATGACGATTCGGTTCAAGGGTCAGAAGAGCAAGGCGCCGGCGGTAGTGGTGGCGCCATGGGTGGCAGCGATGATGATGATGAACTTCTTCAACAAGCCATTGAATTAGTGGTGCGCTCGCAAATGGGTTCAACGTCAATGTTGCAGCGCAAGTTGCGAGTCGGCTTTGCCCGCGCTGGTCGCTTAATGGATCTTTTAGAACAACGTGGTGTTGTCGGCCCTTCAGAAGGTTCAAAAGCCCGCACGGTACTTATGACGCCCGAAGAACTTGATGGCAGTGGCGACTAATTAACGCGGTCCAACAAAACGAATATCGAGCGATCGTAAATACGTATGTAAACCCGCGTCTTGAATCGGAATGATGTAAGCGCGATGACCCGATTCGTTGTAGTGGGCGTGCCATAAGCCAGGCGGTGTCACGAACGCGCTATGCGGTTCCCAATCCACCCGAACGGGATCAACAATTTCACCGTGTTCATCGACTGAACGTCCCACCAAGGTGTAGCAACCGGGTTGGCAATCGGCGACTAAGTCAAGAGCCACTGATTGATGACGGTGGGCTCGTTGCACCGCTCCTTCGGGAACTAGCCCATACATGGCCCATAACGTATGGGTCACGGTTTGCGTCCGATCGTTGGGTGTGGTGTTCAAAAGGACCGAAAGCCGATTGCGATCCAGCGCGTGCGGTGCCTTTTCGATTTCATCTAAATGAGCGGTAACCACCTGGCGCGGAAATCGAGTAGGCGCGAACTTTTGTTCACTTGGCTGCACGCCTAAATAACGAAGTAACGGTTCGTCGGTTACCCAATACATGGTGGTATCAGATTTCGCCGCATGGGTTGAAACACAATTCGCCGGCAAAACAAAAAAGTCACCTTGTTGCCATTGCAAATGTTGATCGCCATTTGCATTGTTAAGTGTGGTGACGCCCTCGCCTTCCATGACGTAGTACAACTCTGATGTTGCTCGCGGTGACGTAATGAGATGTTCAGTAGCGGCAATACGCACGAACGACGCCAAAAGAGCCGGCGATGTTGCAGGCCCATGATCAATCGCTAATTCGGTTGATAAATCAAAATGAACAATGCCGGTGCGAAGATCTTGATGTTGTTTGGCCGCAAACGTTTGCATTGGGATTTTGGGAACGCGTCCGGCGCCAACGGGATTGGCTGCTTTTGAATATTCCCAATATGCCGACTGACCCGACCAGTCATCATTGCGATCAACATCGACATGTTCAGTCATAGGCCTAGTCTGCCGCGAAAGTCGAAGGCCTCGCCGCTCGGCAGAACTACACTTGCTCTATGTCCGATCGCGGCCTTACCCATCTCGACCCGCTGGGACGAGCACGCATGGTTGATGTCACGCCGAAAGAAGCGTCGCATCGACGAGCAATTGCTCGGGGACGGGTGTACATGACCTCCGAGACAGCCTCGCTTGTCGCTCGCGGCGCAATTACCAAAGGTGATGTGCTCGCCGTGGCGCGGGTGGCGGGAATCCAAGCGGCGAAGCGCACACCCGATTTGATCCCGCTTTGTCATCCGCTGTTAGTGGGTTCGGTCTTCATTAATTTCCGTATTGAAGACGAGTTCATTGAAGTGGAAGCCCAGGTGGAAACCGTCGATCGCACTGGTGTCGAAATGGAAGCGCTCACTGCTTGCTCGGTGGCGGCGCTCACGATTTACGACATGTGCAAATCATCGGACCGCTCCATGACCATCGGCGATATCACGCTGTGGGAGAAAACGGGAGGGCGTTCCGGCCCTTATCGGCGTGATCCGGAGCTCTCCATTGAGAACCCGTCAGAGGCAGGTCCCTTCACGGGAAAATCAGCCCAATATGACGAAATCGAAGGCGAAAATCGTCAAAATCTTTGACGTGACAAAATATATCGATTTCCGTTTTTCCCAAGGGGGACAAGGGATTTCGGTATGCGAAGGTGATTTCTGAAGTTTCCTCTCCGTCATTTTCGTCGTAGAATCGTAATATTCACCTGCAATCCGGCCTTCGGGCCCTGACCGGATAAGGCGCCGAAAAAACCGTGACTCTCGTCATCCTCTTTGTTTTGGCAGCAGTTTGGGCTGTGTACTTAATTTCGTGGGTTCGTTCTCGAACTGAACACCGCCGTGTGAATTCAATTCATTCTTTTTCAAACCACCTTTCCATTTTGGATAAGGCCGTCAGTGATGACGCGTCGTCGCCAGTAGCGCCTCGTGTGCAACCGCTGGCGGGTGGCCACTATTTCTCGCCGAAGCGCCAAACCCTTTCACCGCAAAAGAAGCGTCGGCGCGACATTCTCTTTGCGCTTTCGGGTGCGACCGCCTTTTTCTTCTTGGCCACGTTGATGTTCGGTTCGGCCACCGTCATGATGCTGTTCTTGCTCAGCGCATCAGCACTCGGTGGCTATGTGTACCTGCTGGTTCAGCACCGTAAGCAAGCCGAAGAGCGCAAAACCAAGGTTCGTTCCTTCCCAGTGGCTGAAACTGCACCGGCCCCTCAAGCCGAGCAAATCGATGTCATGGATATCGTGCTTGGCGATCAAGAGCGTCATTTACGAGTCGTCGGCGGCAATTAAGTCGATTCTGACTCTCCAATTGACGTCAACTACATTGGCAAACCCTGCGGGGGTGTAGCTCAGTTGGCTAGAGCGCTACGTTCGCAACGTAGAGGTCGGGAGTTCGATTCTCCTCACCTCCACCGCAAAAAGTCCCGGCCTTGCGGCCGGGACTTTGCTTTACAACTAGTTGTTTCGTTGTTGTTGCGTTTACGAAAGACGCTCAACGATCATGGCCATACCTTGACCACCACCAACACACATTGATTCCATACCAATGGTGCCACCGGTGTCTTCAAGTCCATTTAACAATGTGGCCATGATGCGTGCGCCCGTCATACCGAATGGATGACCAAGAGCGATTGCGCCACCGTTCACGTTCAACTTGTCATAGGAAATGTTGAGGTGACGTGCTGACGGAACAACCTGGGCTGCAAATGCTTCGTTGATTTCTACTAAATCAATATCGTCAATCGTCATTCCGGCGCGTGCCATTGCTTGACGACATGCATCAATTGGTCCCAAGCCCATGATTTCGGGATCAAGTGCGCTCACACCAGAAGAAATAATGCGAGCCAACGGTGTGATTCCAAGTTCACGCGCTTTGGTATCGCTCATCACGATGACCGCGGCAGCACCGTCGTTAAGCGGGCAAGCATTGCCGGCAGTGATGGTTCCGTCGGGGCGGAACACTGGCTTTAATTCGGCCAACTTTTCTACGGTGGTGCCGGCGCGAATGCCGTCATCACGACTAACCGATACGGCCTTTCCATCAGCATCAACGGTGTCGATTGGAGTGATTTCACGTTCAAAGAATCCACGCTCAAGAGCAGCGGTCGCACGTTGTTGTGAAAGTGCGGCGAATTCGTCTTGATCGGCGCGCGAAACGTTTTCAACCTGCGCAACGTTTTCTGCGGTTTGACCCATGCCTAAGTAGTAGTCAGCAATTCCGTTGTAGGGAGTCCATTTTGGTGCACCACCAGTTGAACGCTCGGCGGTACGGGCTTCGGCGCCGGCCATCTTCGGGTTATGTGTACCGGGCAAACCATCAGACATGCCTAAACCAAATTGGCTCACGGTTTCGACGCCAGCAGCAATGAAGGCATCGCCTTCACCGGCTTTGATGGCGTGAGCAGCCATACGAATTGTCTGTAATGACGATGAGCAATAGCGGTTCACAGTGACACCGGGAACATGTCCTAAGCCGGCGAGGTCAGCAACAACGCGCGCAATGTTGTAACCCTGAGCGCCAGCCGGCTGCGCGCAACCGAGCATGAGGTCATCCCATGTCACGTTGGCGAGCTGGGGGACTTTGGCAACGGCGGCGGCCACGATGGTCGCAGCTAAATCGTCAGGTCGTACTTGGGTAAGTGATCCTTTGTGCGCTCGACCGATTGCACTGCGGGCGGTCGAGACGATTACTGCTTCTGGCATGGGAACTCCTCATTGAACGTAAACCGGCCGATAGGCGGCCTTCGGCTCTCTTTGTTTATCGCAGGAATGCGACCGGCGGGTAACTTCGCGGGTAGGCATTGGCATTCTCCAGTGGAATACACCCAGAAAGAGGACATATGGCTATCGATCTCCGCACATTGGTTGCACCGCAATCAACGGCCATTGTTGCCTCGGAATGCCAGAACGGAGTTCTTGGTCCGCAATCGTCATTGCCAGAATTGGCGGCGGCGGCGGTCGACAACGTCATCCCAAATGGTGCTCGCCTTTTGGCTGGCGCGCGCAAAGCAGGGGTACAAGTCATTCATTCTGTTTTTTGGCGGCGTGCTGATTGGAAAGGTGCCAATACCAACGGGCGACTTTTTGTTGCCATGCGCAAAATGGGTGCCGTTGTTATGGAACCCGGATCGGAACTGGCCGCGCCGATTCCCGAATTTTCACCTTCGCCTGATGACATTGTTTTGGGTCGCTATCACGGGCTCGATCCTTTTGGTGGAACTGACCTTGATCCGGTGTTACGCAATCTTGGTGTGAGCACCGTTGTGGTGATGGGTGTATCACTCAATGTGGCGTTAATCGGTTTATGCGTTGGATTAGTGAACGCCGGTTATCAAGTGGTTGTTCCCCGAGACGCGGTTACCGGCGTTCCGGCCGAATACGCGCAAGACATGCTCACTTACACCTATCCAATGGTGGCAACGATTAGTGATACCGATCAGTTGCTTGAAGCATGGTCGGTGTGATTCGTCGATGACGATTGAGAACAACGATCGTTCAATGGGTCGACGTGGATTAGCGACCCGACGCAAATTTTTAGATGCGGCAGCAAAACTGCTGGACGAACATTCGTATCGTGATGTCACGGTGACGGAAATTGCGAAAGAAGCAGGAACTTCGCCGGCCACGTTTTATCAATATTTTTCTGATGTTGAAGATGTTGTGTTGGCCTTAGCCGACGAACTCGTCTCGGTGGCGGCTACGCAATTAGCGACGCGAGTGCGTAATGGAAATTGGGAGAGTGAATCGGCTTGGGAAAGCGCCCTGTCGCTTTCAGATGCATTTATTGCGCTTTGGGCATCCCATCGTTCTGTTTTGCGTTTGATTGATTTAGCCAATGACGAAGGCGATTCGCGATTTCGCGAAGTCCGAACTCGATTGCTGGCACCGACCACCAACGCATTAGTTGATGTTTTACAAAAACGAAAAAATGTGGCCGACCCATTAGCCGAAGCGGGCGTTTTAGTTTCGATGCTCGCTCACGTGGCCGCGCATGAACAAGGTTTGCAGTCTTGGGGGGCGAGTCCGAATGAGTTGCGTCGCTCAATGGCCCGCATTTTGTATGTCACGCTGACCGGTCAGTTATCGCCCTCGTAATCGCGGCGGGCCCGATCGGCCATTGATCCACGGCGGAAGAGACCCCAAAGACAGCCCGCTACGACCAGACCTACGCCAATTGCTACCCAGATCATGCCTGCGACGCTAGAGCACCCTTCTAGGATCAAGTGAACTCAAACGGAAATCGCCGGCGAAAAGGATGCTTCGATGAAACTTTCAGTGGGGTTGCCCACCCATATGGTCGAGATGCGAGATGAATGGTGCTCGGCCGAAGCGATTTCCGCAATGGCGCAAGCCGTTGAAGCCGCCGGCGCTTATGCCGTCTTTGTAACTGATCACCCGGCACCCGATGTTCGCTTCATGTCGAAGGGCGGCCACCACTCATTAGATCCGTTTGTGACACTCACCGTTGCGGCCGCGGCAACACAAAAGGTTCGTTTGCATTTCAACCTCGCCATCTTGGCTTACCGCAATCCGTTCATTTCGGCCAAGGGCGTTGCGACACTCGATGTGGTGTCAAACGGTCGAGTGATCTTGGGAACCGGTGCTGGTTATTTGCAACCGGAATTCAACGCCGTCGGTGGTGATTTCGAAAATCGTAATGACATCACTGATGAAGCCATCAACATTATGAAAATGGTGTGGTCAGGTGAACCGGTTACGTATGAAGGTTTGCATTTCACCGCTAATGAAACGGTGGCGCTTCCGCTGCCTGTACAAAAACCACATCCGCCAATTTGGATTGGTGGAAATTCAAATCGCGCTATTCGTCGCACCGTTGAATTAGCTGATGGTTGGAACCCGATGCCATCGCCGGCTCGAGCCTCAAAGTTGCTGCGCACACCACCAATCGAAACCATTGACGATTTGGCGAAACGAATTGGCGATCTGAAAGCGGCCTGCGAAAAAGTGGGACGGGCCGATGTTCCGGATGTGATTTTTACGCCGATGGGGTATGACTTTTTCTCTGGCGATTTCCCGCCGGCCTCTCAATTCCTCGACGATATTGCGGCTTATTCCGCAATCGGCGTTTCATGTTTGACCATTAATTTGCCCGGCGCCAGTCGCGCTCAATGGTTAGAGAGCGTGAACTGGTTGGGGACCGAAGTTATTTCGCAGTTGTCGTGATAACGAACGACAAAGCACTTGCAGCCCAAGCCCTTCGTGAAGGGAAACTGGTGGCATTGCCAACCGAAACGGTGTACGGCTTGGCTGCTGATGCCAGCAATGCCAAGGCTGTGCAACGCATATTTTCGGTCAAAGGTCGTCCCGCCAATCATCCGTTGATTGTGCATATTGCCAGCGCCGATCAGATTTCGCGTTGGGCACGCGATGTTCCCGCCGTTGCTTATGCATTGGCCGACGCGTTTTGGCCGGGCCCTTTAACTATGTTGCTATGGCGTCATGAATCCGTTTGCGATGAAGTAACCGGTGGGCGCGACACAATCGGACTGCGTGTGCCCGACCATGAACTAACTCTTTCGGTTTTGCAAGAATTTGGTGGCGCAGTGGCGGCGCCTTCGGCAAACCGATTCGGCAAAGTAAGTCCGACGACTGCTGCGCATGTTGAAGCGGACTTAGGTTCTGATGTGGATGTCATATTGGACGGGGGAGCATGCACGGTTGGCGTTGAATCAACCATTGTCGATTTAACAGCCGAGCAACCAACAGTGTTGCGACTCGGCGCAATCACAATTGAACAACTGGCCGACGTCTTAGGTGTGGTCCCGGTTGTGCACGTTCCGCATCTTGAAGCCGATGCCAAGGCCCCGGGCATGTTGGCTTCGCATTATTCGCCGGCGGCGCGTGTGGTGCTTGCCTCGAGTGAGTCGTTAGAGGCTGCTTTGTTAAACGTGCAGGATGAAAATCCGACACAAAAAATTGCCGTTCTCGCTCCGCAACAATCTTCAGTACTTGATCAAGTGCAATTCGCCGACATCGTTGAATTAGAACCGGCCGGCGATGCTGATCATTACGCCAATGTTTTGTACGACCGTTTACGTCTTGTTGATCGGTTAGGAATCGACATCGTTATTTGTGTTCCACCAACCGATAGTGGAATTGGCCAAGCAGTGCGGGACCGACTTCAGCGCGCCGCTAACAAGTAAATGCTTTAGGAAATCGTTATTTTGCGCGTATGCCAACCGGTATTGCCGGCATCGGGATTTACGGTTGCTTGACCGGTTTGCACTTCGCCGTCACCGTTCACACAACGGGCTCGTAATCGGTAATTGCCCGGTTGTGGATTCCAAGCGAAGGTCCATTGACGCCATGTGGATCCGGTCACGGCGGGACCAAGTTCGCAACGTTGCCATTCGCCTTCATCAATTTGTAATTCGACCGCGGCCACTCCGGAACGCGGCGCCCATGCCACGCCGGCCACAGTTAGCGGTCCGCTCGAAGGTTTTTCTCCAACTTTGGGGACGTCAATTCGTGCTGATGGAAGAACGGGTCCTTCTTTCGACCAACCCAATTTGATCCAGTAGGCGTTGAACTCATCCCATGTGCGCAAGTCGAGCGACGCTAACCATTTTGTTGCTGAGACATACCCAAAGAGACCTTCAACTACTAAGCGCGCCGGAAATCCATTGGCAACGGGAAGTGGTTCGCCGTTCATGCCTACGACCAAAAGAGCTTTGCGTCCATCAAAAACGGCTGCAGTTGGAAATCCGGCAGTAAAACCATCAACGGATGTGGCCACTAATTGATCGGCACCTGGTTCTATTCCCACCTTTTCCAAAATGGTTTTTAATTCAATACCTTGCCACACTGCCGTACCGATTAAATCGCCACCAACGGGATTGGAAACGCACGCCAATGTGATGGGCAGTGAAACTTGCGGCAGCGCAAGGAGTTCAGCAAAAGAAAATTCCGTTGGATTCGCGACGCGTCCGCCAATACGTAATTTCCACGTGTCAATATCAACTTGGGGAGTGAGACTGGCAGTATCGATGCGAAAGAATTTTTCGTTCGGTGTGATGAGCGGCGTTAAGTCATTTACCGGCAATGATGAAGGCACGGGGGTCGCCGTTGTAGGCGGCGGTAGCACCACTCGACTGCGCGCCGCGTTCGTTGCTTGAGACGGCAATCGGTTGGCGACGGCGCGCGCACCGATAACAGTGGCGCCGGCACCCACGGCCGCTAATCCTGCCCATTTCAAAAATGCCCGTCGTGGGGCGCGTCGATTTGTGAGCAGTCTCGGAGGTTCTGGCGGATCGGAAGAAGGCCGCTGTTCAGACCATTGCGTCACACCTTTAGTCAATCGTGGAAACGCCGAAAGCGACGGTCACTCCATGCCTCAATAACTCGGGAAAAGAGCCCTGACTGAAGCCCTACCGACTGGTCGGTAGGGTACGCTCGGCGCACGTAACGAAAGGCCTTTTGTGACTTCCCTATCTGCGAGTCAACCAACGGAACTAACCAGTCCCTCCGAGTCAAAATTTGAACGGGGCCCTGACGAAAAAATCAATCGCATGAGTTCGGTGCCGTTTTGGTTAGTGCACGTGTTGGCCGTTGTCGGCACATTAGTTTTCGGAATTACACCAAAAGCATTGATCATGTTTGTGGTGTTGGTTGTAGGACGCACTTGGTTCATCACTGCGGGTTATCACCGTTACTTTGCGCATCGTGCCTACAAAACGTCGCGTTGGTTTCAATTTGTATTAGCTGTCGGCGGCGCAACTTGTGTGCAAAAAGGTCCGCTGTGGTGGGCGGGACATCATCGTTTACATCACCGCGAAAGCGATACCGAACTTGATGTGCATTCACCAAAAAAAGGTTTTTGGTGGAGTCATCTCGGTTGGATTCTTTGCGATAAGTATTCGGAAATTCCTTTTGATCGCATTAAAGATTTCGCCAAATATCCCGAATTGCGTTTCATCGATAAATGGAATGGTGCATTTGCATGGGCGACGGGCCTTGCCTGTTTCCTCATTGGTGGCTGGTCAGGATTGTTTTTCGGCTTTTTCGCCTCCACCGTTGTGCTGTGGCATAACACATTCCTGGTGAATTCCGTTGCGCATGTCATTGGTCGACGTCGATATAAAACTGAAGACACGTCGCGCAACAATCTCTTCATTGCCATTACAACGTTGGGTGAAGGTTGGCACAACAACCATCACTACTACCAAGCATCAGCGCGTAACGGATTTTTCTGGTGGGAAATCGACGTCACCTATTACGTACTGAAAATGTTGTCATGGGTCGGCATCGTTTACGACTTAAAAGTGCCGTCAAAACAAATTAAATATTCAAATTTCGAAACCGATGAAAACCGACTCAATCCTGTCGGTGTCGAGCATTCATAAAGCGAACCGTTCCCGTCTTGGAACGGATTACTAATGATTGCGTTGTAACAACTCCGGCACTGACATGTACGCCGCGCAGAAGTTCGCCATCGGTAATGCCCGTTGCGGCGAAATAGCAGTCATCGCTCGAAACTAAATCATCGGTGTACAGCAAACGATCAACGTCGTAACCGGCATCTTGTGCCGCTTTACGTTCGGCATCATCGCGGGGCCATAAGCGGCCCTGTAATTCGCCACCCATTCCCTTTAACGCTGCGGCGGCAATAACGCCTTCAGGCGTTCCGCCAATACCGAACATGATGTCAGCGCCGGAATCCGGCCAAGCGGTTGAAATAGCTCCGGCCACATCGCCATCAGGAATGAGGCGAATACGTGCGCCGGCGGCGCGAATCTCGGCCACTAAATCGTCATGGCGATCGCGATCAAGAACAACTGCGGTGACATCGCGAATATCGATTCGTTTTGTCTTGGCCACGATCTGCAAATTCTCAGTCGGAGATTTATCGAGGCTGCAAAGCCCGGCGAGATCGGGACCAACGGCCAACTTCTCCATGTAGACGCACGGACCGGGGTCGAACATTGTTCCTTTTTGGGAAAGAGCAATGACGGCTAACGCGTTGCCGCGTCCTTTCGATGTCAGCGTTGTTCCATCAATGGGATCAACGGCAATATCAACTTCGGGTGGCGAACCGTCGCCGATGCGCTCACCGTTATAAAGCATGGGCGCTTCATCTTTTTCACCTTCACCGATCACCACAACGCCGTCCATTGGCACTGTGCGCAGAGCTAAGCGCATGGCATCAACTGCGGCGCCATCGGCCCCTTCTTTATCGCCTCGGCCCATCCACCGGCTAGCCGCAATGGCGGCCGCCTCGGTGACGCGTACGAGGTCAAGGGCAATATTTCGGTCGATCGGCACTTCAGTCATGGGCCGCAGGATAGTTGGTCGGCTCAATTCCGGCGCCGACCGCACCGAATTCAGGCCACGCCAGTACCCTTCGCCTGTGGTCCTCTTGGCCGAACTCGAGGTTTTTTGTTCTCGACCGCATGCGCCGACTCGCCGTGTTGCGTTGGGAACTAGCGCGCTTCCGGTGGAACCAGCCCCCGGATATGGGGGTGTTCTTCTGGGCGGGGTAGTCGCCAATTTCATTGCCGATATCGACCCAGATTTTGTCGATGACTTACGTCGTTTGACCAAAGAAGTTGAAACGGGTCGCCGAATCGCGCAGCCCCGATTGCGTCATCGTTTACAAGTCGACACCATTGGTTTGAATGCGGCCCGCCATCGACTCGTTGGCGAAGGTGAACGATTGGCGTTCGAATTCGACGACTATGGCGCGCCAGAACAGCAAGTGTTGGGCGCGGTCTATGCGGTAAGTGAATTGCCTTTGGGTTCGCGTCGTTCGGTAATGGATTCAATTCGGCGAGCGATTTCTTGGCGCGGTCCGATTGGCGCCGATCTCATTGCCACATTGGCGGGTATGCGTATTCATGCCGGTTCGTCAATGGCAATTGGTGATCCCACGAAATGGGCGTTAGTGAAGTTGGGATTTGTCGACAGCACGTCGCCTTCACCGAAAGAAGTTTCTCGTCGTTATCGCGAGTTGTTACGTGAAGTTCATCCCGATCATGGTGCGGCGAATGAAGGTGCGGCGCAACGGATTGCCGAATTGGGTGAAGCGCGCCGAATCTTGACGGGTCGTTAATTCGATCAAGCCTTTAGGCGATTCGATCGCCGGGATTGAGTTCCTCTAATTCAATGCGCGCCGTTTCCGGGAACGCGAACCAAACAACGAATAACAAAATGACCGGGCCAATTGCGGCCACGGCCATGGCCGTGCCAATCGAATCGAAAACACTGGAAAGCCAACCCACCAGTAATAACCCGACACTTGAACCAAGCACGCTGACGATTTGTAAACCACCATTGGCAGAACCGCGTTGATGGGTGGGGAATAGTTCCGGTCCATAGACCGCTAAGGCCGGCACTGCGATGGCGCCGATGAGGGCTGCGGCAATGGATGCGATCCAAAGGGGAATGCCGAAGACGAGATAGGAAACGACGGTGAAAAATACGCCACCGGCAATGCCGATGACGCCAATGAGTTTTCGACCTTTCATATCCGCTAAGCGACCGCCGACGATGATTCCAATTCCGCCTGGCGTATTTGTGGCCAATACAAAGAGCGCAATAAGGGCGCTGCCGTAATTTCGTTCGGTGCGCAGAAATTCATTGAGGAATTGCGCGGCGGGGGCTAAAAAACTCGACCACAAAAAACCTGCACAACCCAAAATGATGAATCGCCGCCAATGAAAATCACGCCGACTTTTTGTTGTTGAGCGCGCGCGTGATCGTGTAAATCGCGTCGTTTCCGGTAATCCTTTCGCTAAACGCAAGCAGGGGATGATGGCGAGTAACGGTAAAACGAACGCAATACGCCACGCCCAAAGAGCGGCATCGGCATAAAGAAGATTGGCCACACAAAGTCCGGCACCTAATGCGGCGGTCATCGTGATGACCGAAACCGCAAATGCTCGTGAACCGGCGGGCATTTCTTCGGCCAGCATCACGCCAATGATGATCGCCACCACCGTTGAAAGTGCGCGGGCAAACGTTTGCGCAGTGCCTAACCACCACATTGAAGGGGCCAGTGCGCTGGCGGCGCTCAATACGCATGCACCTATTAATGCCCAGAGCAGAATTTTACGACGACCCTTGCGATCGGCGAGGGCGGCAATAAGAAATGAAAGTAAGACGCCTAAGCGAACAGCCGCTAAGAGTTGTCCTTGATTAAGAGTTGAAGCATCAAATTGTTCAGCGGCATAGGTAATGGTTTGGGTCAGCAACGTTCCCAAGTAGCCGCCAACGAGGGCGAACACGCAGAGCAATGAAAGAACAACGGCGGATCGTTCCGTCAATGTTTGCGGTGGTGCCCACCACGGATGTTTGCCGGTTTGCGGTGGGCGACGTAAATGTCGTCGTAATGCGAAGCGAAAGAGTGGCGCCCAGACGGGAACGGCTAAGTCATAAGTGATTTTTTCTTTTACTTTGATGGCACCGTCTTGCGGTTCCAGCGAAACATGTCGTTCCCAATGATGAAACGGTCCAACGGCGTGACTAAACGTGCAAGTTTGTTCATGCGTGTCGGCATCACTCAGGTCGTGATGTTCAACTTTTTCAAAAACAATGTCGCCACGCGGAAGAGTCCATTGTTTTGCCTCGTCGATTGAGACGAGATGTTCGTAGGTCAGCGACCGCTTTGGCAACGTAATCCCAGTCGGGGCATTTTCAATCAGGTTGTTTCTGATTTTGCGCCGCGGCTTCTCGCCGAGCCGCGCCAATCTTTTTGGCTTTACGTGTGGCGAACCATAAAAGGGCCACCATCACGCCGATCGGAATGAGCACAAAAAGCGCCTCATCCCAGCCGCCTTGATGCGCCATAAGTAACGACAATGACCAACCCGAAAGGAAACTCATGGGATCAGTGTTCCACAGAATGCAGCGATTTCTGTCCCACCCAGAGCGGCGCACTGTGGTTTGCGGCCCAACGGTCTCTAGACTGGGGACGTGCGTGACCAAGTGGAAAAAGTCATTGAAGTTATTCGGCCAGCCATCCAAGCCGACAATGGTGATGTTGTCTTGCATGAGGTCAACGAAGAAACCGGTGTGGTCACCGTTGAATTAATCGGTGCCTGTGTTTCTTGTCCGGCATCCACGGTCACTTTAAAAGCGGGTCTTGAGCGCATTCTGAAAGATCGCGTTCCCGGCGTTACTGAAGTTGTCGATGCCCGCGCCGAAAACGCCATTGGTGAAACGCCCGTTTCTCTTTAACGGGTTTTCCTATGGCACGCCGAGAAGATCCCGAGCATCTTTTTGCTCAGGCGAGTCAAGGTGAACGTCAATCCTTAGCGCGTCTGCTTTCGCTGGTCGAACGATCAATTGAAGATGCGGCTGCGGTCAGCAAAATCGTTTTTCCTCATTGCGGTAGGGCACATTCTTTGGGAATTACTGGCGCTCCGGGTGCGGGTAAGTCAACGCTGACTTCGGCACTTTTACGTTGTATGCGCGCCGCGCAGGCATCGGTGGGTGTGGTTGCCATCGATCCCAGTTCTCCATTCACCGGAGGAGCGTTATTAGGCGATCGTGTGCGCATGGGTGATCACTCACTCGACGATCAGGTTTTTATTCGTTCGATGGCAACGCGCGGCCATCTCGGTGGTTTATCGGTTGCCGTACCCGATGCAATAAACGTTTTCGACGCCGTGGGCTTTGATTATGTCGTGGTGGAGACTGTGGGCGTAGGGCAAGTCGAAGTCGAAGTGGCAACGCAGACCGATACGGTCATTGTTGTGGTCAATCCTGGGTGGGGAGACGCTGTTCAAGCGAATAAGGCGGGACTAATGGAGATCGCCGACATATTCGTAGTGAATAAATCCGATCGCCAAGGCGCCGCTGATACTGCGGCGGAAATTGATCGCATGCTGTCAATGCGGGCTCAACAACAATGGCGACCGCCAATTCTTTCAACCGTGGCCACTACGGGCGAAGGCGTTGATCAATTGTTCGCCGCTATTGGTGAACACCGCGATTACTTGCAAAACAGCGGTGAGGGAATTGCGCGCCGTCGGCAACGTCAGGCTGACGATTTACGCCGCATGGTGGCAACGCTGTTGGCGCAAAAAGCTGATGTTGTTGCTCGCGGTGAAACCTTTGATGGAGTTCTGGCGCAAGTGCAAAGCGGTGATGTCGATCCTTGGACTGCTGCGCAGGAACTTCTTCGTTAAGTCCATTCGACACTAGTTGCGATCAATTTTGCTCACCATTGTGAGGAAATGAAAGTGAGTCGGACTCAGCGACATCTCATCGTTTTGCGAACATGCATCTTTGTTACCGCATTTGTTTTTGCTTTTACACTTCTCCAATTCGCCTTTCCTTTAAAGGCGAATCGAAAATATGTGTGGGCGCAAACCGTTAGTGGTGGTGTTCTTCGGCCTGAAGATCGACCTCAACTATTTATTTTGATGTCCGATGGGCACGAATATTTTCGTTCATCAACCGGTGCGGCGACCGGAAAAACCTGGACGTGTCTTTGGTATGAGGTCATCGGATTTCAAAATGATTTCGATATCACACCCACCATTGACTATTCGAAACCGGCGAAAGTTGAACACGGTAAGCGCTACATGTTCAGTTGCTATTCCGAAGGGCGAATCGTTTTTCAGCGGTACACGGTTTATAACGTGTTGCAACCTTCGTCAGTTATACCCATTGCGTTTTCGCAGTTAGAACTCTTCTTACAAGATCTTCATTTTCCGACGCCCACCATTTTCCGCAATCCGCCGGCCGATACGTTGCCTGGTATTCGCCTTTACCTTTGGACTGATGTTGCGGGGACTCGCCGACAAACGCTTTCCTCTTCATGGGGTTCGGTTACGGCAGAGATTCGTGTAGCCAAAATGGTGTGGAGACTTTGGGACGGATCGCAAACCGAATGTTTCGCCAATGAACCATTGACATGGCGGAATGACGGTTCGCTTTACATTCCGGCGCGTAATTGTTCACTTGTTCCGCAGGAATCAACCAGCAGTTTCACTAATCAACTTGGTCAGATACGTGTTTCGGTCACATACGCCACAACATGGCGAGCGGAACTTTTAGGGCAAGTCACCAGTGGAACATTGCCCACCGTCACTCGCGAGGCCAGTGCACCAATTCGTATTCGCAGTTTGCAGGCGGTGGTGAAAACTTACCGATAGGGTCGCGGGCATGGTTGAAAGTTCCGACGAAGTTGTTGCCGTCTCGATTTCCGACGCCGGTGTCGCCACAATCCGCTTACAAAATGGAAAAGTGAATGCGCTGTCGCGCGCCGTATTGCGTCGCCTGCGCGAAATTGCGCTTGATTTTCACGCCTCGCCACCTAAGTCAGTCGTGATTACAGGTAGTGACCGCATCTTTGCGGCCGGGGCTGAAATTTCTGAATTCGGCGGGCCCGATGAAGCAGCCGAAATCGGACTTTTGTTTACCGAAGCGCTGTGTGCGGTGGCCGCTATTCCGCGTGTGGTGATTGCTGCTGTTTCGGGTCCGGCGCTCGGCGGCGGGTGCGAATTGGCCTTGGCCTGCGATCTACGTATTGCTTCGACATCAGCAAAATTTGGCCAGCCGGAAATTTTGCTCGGCATCATTCCTGGCGGCGGTGGCACTCAACGTTTGGTGCGCACGATTGGTGTTGGTCGGGCCAAGGAGATGATCTTCAGCGGTCGACAAGTGCGCGCCGATGAGGCATTGCAATTTGGTTTAGTGAATGAAGTAGTTGAACCAGAACACTTCATGGTGCGAGTAAATGAAGTCGCCGAGATGTACGCCAAGGGTCCCTTACAAGCGCAGGCGCTTGCGAAAGCGGCGATGGATGACGGCATTGACATGTCACTTTTAGACGGTCTGCAGCGAGAGCAACGCGCGTTTATTGACGTGTTTGGCACTGATGATGCCGGTATTGGCGTTGCATCATTTCTTGAAAGCGGTCCGGGGGCCGCCAGCTTCACTGGGCGCTGACCGATTTTTGGTGAACGTCGCTAGGGTGTCGGCGTGACATCCCCCATCGGTATTTGTTATCGACATTCGGATCGGCGTGCCGGTGTTACTTGTCAGCGATGTGATCGCTACATCTGCCCTCTCTGCATGGTGCAAGCATCGGTGGGCTTCCAATGTCCGGAATGTGTGCGCGGGGGAGCCAAGCGCGCGCCGGTCTATCGCTTCAACCAATTACGTCGACAATCTCAACCGATAGTCACCATTTCGCTCATCGTCATCAACGTGGCGCTGTGGTTGGTCACTGTTCTAAACGGTGCTGGCATTCAAGGAAACACAACATCGGTTTCTGTCGACTTGGGGCTTGTTGGTCGCGGAGTGGTGTTCGGCCCGAATGGTCTGGAAGCGGTTGGTGTGGCCAATGGGGAATGGTGGCGCGTTTTCACCGGCGGTTTCATTCACTCGGGGATTTTTCATCTCGGCATGAACATGGCGATCTTGTGGCTTTTAGGTTCGCAACTGGAACAACTTTTAGGTCGCAGTCGTTATCTCGGTTTGTATATCGCCAGTCTGGTGGCCGGTTCATTTGGCGTTTTACTTATTTCGCCGACATCGCTCACCGTTGGTGCTTCCGGTGCCGTCTTCGGTTTGATGGGCGCGGCGCTCATTGCGCAACGCAACGCTGGGATTGATCTTCGCTCGAGCGGTTTATTGGGATTGATCGTGATCAATTTGTTAATCACGTTTTTGCTTCCGGGCATTTCGGTTGGCGGACATATCGGCGGTCTGGTTGGCGGCACCGCCGTCGGTGCCGGCCTATTCGCGCTTGATCGCGCGTCGAAGTCAGTGTGGTTAGGAACTTTGCTTAGTTTTGCGGCAACGGCGTTGTTATTCGTGGGCTGTTTATGGGCCGCTGCGCGCTAGTTGCCTTCGACGATTCGCTTTAAGCCTTTTAAGTTTCGCTTCCAGATCAATTTCAAAAAGATCCCTCCGACGCGTGCCCCAATGGGACCACCCATCCACCACGGGAACACAAGTTTTTCTCGCCAAATGAAGCGCGTTGATTCACCGAATGGTTCGAGAGTGAATTCTCCCGAGCCGGTGACCATACCCACATGGCGAACGCCCATTTTTTGTTCGTCTACCCATGAAGTGATTTCCATTTTGTCCGTTAACCGAATCGGTCCAACTTTGGTATCGCAATCAAATGTGGTGCCGACACCGCGATTGGATTGGCTCGTGAATCGAATGGCCACCGCGTCATGCATCCAATCGACATGATCTTCAACTTTTTCAACGACGTCCCAAACCTTTGTCGGCGATGCATCGATAACTGTCTCTACCCGGATTTCTGCCATAACAAAAGGCTAGGCATCGACCTCCTGAAAACCTCACCGTAAGTGATTTCCCTCAGTTTTTGCGTCGATACAGAGCAATACGCGTTTCACTGGCATCGGTAAACGCCGACTTATTCCAGTCCGACCATGTTTGCCAAAGTGCGAAACCGCATTCGCCTGCTAGTTCATCAATTTGTTCTGGTGGGAGGACGAGAACTGTCCACGGACGAATGACCGCTGGCTCTTGTAATTCAATATGGCGGCCATAAAGCAATTGCGACTCACTATCAAACGTTGTTTCGATCACCACCGGAACATCGCTTTGCACTTGCGCGCGACGAATATCTGAAGTGGGAATTTCGTCGAATGGAACCGGAACAAACGTTTCAACCACAAACACGCCATCGGGTTGCAAGAGTTTGGCGACCGATCGAAAACACCTTTTTACTTGTTCAATCGATACGAGATTCAACAGTGTGTTGTAGGCGCAAACGGTGACGGCAAAGTTATTGATCGTTTCGCCATTGGTTTTTGAGATGACATCAAAAACTTCCGCCATATCGCCGCAATACGATTCAACTAAGCGATTTGGATCGGCTTTTTGTAATTGGTCGAGCATGTCAACCGATGAGTCGATACCTATAACTCGACAACCGTTTTCCGCTAGAGGTATTGCCAAGCGACCGGTTCCCACACCTAATTCGCAAATGGGTGCGGTTCCAGCCAAGGCGGCGATTTGCGCAACCGCGCCATTGGTATCGAATGACGTTTGGTACCAACGGTCATAGACATCAGCAAACGAGCGCCCATATTGATCGACCGGAGTTTCCACCCGCACAGTCTGCCTTTCTGGCGGGGGAGTTTGGCCAGTAGCCTTAATCAAATGAACGGCTATCTCGATCACGCAGCAACGGGTCCCATGCGACCTGAAGCGGTTGACGCCATGATGCCGTATTTCTCCGGTGAATTCGCCAATCCCTCGGGCGCTCATCGCGCCGCCCGGGCAGCTCGACGAGTGCTCGAAGATGCACGTGAAGAATTCGCCGAATTGGTCGGTGCCCGCGCCGGTGAAGTGATTTTCACTAGTGGCGGAACCGAATCAGACAACTTGGCTATTTACGGATTGGGCGTTCCCGGTGGTGTAGCCGTTTGTTCACAATTTGAACACCATGCCGTGCTCGATCCGGTTGAAGCCGAAGGAGGAGTGCTCATTCCAGTTGACGAAACCGGAATGATCTCCGTGGAACAGGCCAGCGCAATTTTGAGTTCACTCGAAAATGTGCGCGTTGTTTCGTTTATGGCGGTGAACAACGAAATCGGTGTCATTCAGCCGCTGAGTGAATTAGCAAAGATCGTGCGGCGTAAAACGGACCACGCGGTTTTTCATTCCGATGCCGTACAAGCGTTTTGCTGGACCGATCCCACGGTGTTACTGGCCGATGTTGATTCCTTTTCGTTATCGGCGCATAAATTTGGCGGACCCAAAGGAGTAGGTGCACTTATAGTTCGCACCGATGTCCCCGTTCATGCACGTCAACTAGGCGGTGGGCAGGAACGTGAGCGCCGTTCGGGAACACAAAATGTGCCGGGCATCGTGGGAATGGTGACCGCGGCGCGCCTTTGCGCCAATGAACGTAATGAAGAAGTGGCGCGGCTTTCCAAATTGCGCGACAAACTGCTGGATGGTCTTTTGCAGGCCATTCCTGACGCGATTGAAACCGCTGGATCCGATCGCACACAACGCGCTGGTGGCATTGCCCATTTGTGTTTTCCTGGCGTTGAAAGCGAAGCGCTGCTTTTCTTGCTGGAGCGACAAGATGTTTATGCCTCGGCGGCATCTTCTTGTGCCAGCGGCGCAGTGCAGATCTCTCATGTATTAACGGCCATGGGGATCGATAACGAAATTGCGAAAGGATCGTTACGGCTTTCTCTTGGTTGGTCATCAACTGAAGAAGATGTTGATCTCGCTTTACGCGTCATTCCGCCGGCAGTTGAACGTTTGCGACAGTTCGGGGTTTGAGATGAACGTCTTAGTGGCAATGTCGGGTGGTGTTGATTCGTCAGTGGCGGCAGCGTTGCTGCGCGATGAAGGCCATGACGTTGTGGGTGTGACGTTAAAACTTTGGGGCGGCGATTCTGATTCTGGTTGTTGTTCGGTAAGCGATGTTGATGATGCCCGTCGCGTTGCTCACCAACTTGGAATCGAACATTTAGTTTTTAATTTCTCTGAAGACTTTGATCGCAATGTTGTCGAGCCATATGTGCATGATCATTCCGTTGGGCTCACTCCTAATCCATGTATTGAGTGCAACCGACATTTGAAATTCGATCGACTTTTCGTGCGTGCCGAAGCCCTGGGATTTGATGCGGTGGCCACCGGTCACCATGCGCAGATTGTGCAGACGGCGGACGGAAAACGAATTGGCCGCGGAGCCGATCACGATAAAGATCAGTCGTATGTCATTCATATGATGTCGACTGAGCAGATTGAGAAACTTCTTTTACCAATCGGTCATCTGCGTAAAGAAGAAGTGCGGGCGCGTGCCGCTGAATTAGGTCTGCGCACTGCGCAAAAACCCGATTCCCAAGATGTTTGTTTCATCACCCGTGCCGGCGGTGGACGCAAAGTGTTCTTGGGCGACCGAATTCCCATGCATCCCGGGCGAGTGATCGATAAATCCGGCCAACAATTGGGATCAGTAGAAGCCGTGGAAATGGTGACGCTCGGACAACGGCGCGGATTCGGCATAGGAATTGACGGCAAACCTCGTTTCGCCATTGACGTTGATGTGCCAAATCGAACCGTTGTGGTTGGCGAAGTTGACGATCTAAATGTTCGCAACGAAACATTGCATACCGTGACGTGGGCTGATGCTGCGGCACAGGAAAAAGCGCAATCACAACCGTTGGTTGCTCAAGCCAGCGCACATGGCGAACCGATTGCGGTGCAGAAGATCGAAATCGACGGTGAAAATGTCATCGTGACGTGGGCGCAACCGCATCGTCGGATCGCGCCGGGGCAGAGCGTTGTTTTCTATTGCGATGATGTTGTTGTCGGTGGCGGCATCGTGGCCCGTCCACAATCACTCGATTCGTGACGACTCATTACGTTTGAAGAAAACCGCGAGCCTTCACTTCATCGAGAAACCAACCAGATCGCACTGGCGTACAGCGAAAGACTTGAACATCAACTGGTTCTAAAAGTTGACCGCGTTTACGTGATTTCGGTGCTGGAACAACCACATCTTGTTCGCGCAAAAAAACTGTGAGATAGGGGCCCACCGCAGCGGCTGTTAAATCCAACACGTTCGCATCGGCCTTGTTTTCTTTAGGATTTTCTGGTGCCGGTGAATACGCAATATCGGCCAAGTTTTTCTTCTGTACTAATAACGCATCGATGATCACGATGGGGTCAACTAAAACGATGCCGGCCGGAACAACTACCAGCCAACGTTGAGTGAGTTGGTAACAACTGCGCGCACCTACGAAGTCGGCGGCAACTGCGAAGGCGGCAATAGGGATGCCGGCCAACCAATTTTGTTGCGCTAAAAACATCACAGCGGTGGTGGTGGAAATAAACATGACCACCCACACCATTTCGATAATGCCGAATAACACTGGTCCCGGTGCTCGCAAAGGAAATCTTTTTTCATCTCCGTATGACGAGCCATTGATGAATTCCATTCCCACGGCGGGAAGAAACGCCACGGCGGCGGCGAGTGTCGCGTTGGCTAAGGCGAGGGACAAGGTGAAACTGGGTGTTGAGTCGGCGGCAAGTGCTGCCCAGGCGGCCAATAGCGGAACGCTCGGAGTGATGATCCGCAATGCCGTTAGCGATTGCGCTGTCGTGGTGAGCAATGCAATCAAGGTCGCACCCCAGCCGAACCAAAGAACAACACTCAAAACAGTGACCGTGGTGCTGTCCCAGTCATTGAAAACATCACTGAAAAGTGACCCTACGGTGAAGGGAAGAGGGAGCCAAAGAATGAGGCAAAGCCAGCGGGGGGAAAATTTCACCCCCGCAGATTTGCTCAAAGTGGCCCCTAGTCGCTAACTATGTGACCTTAGCCACAGGGAAAGGGGAGTGATGGACCTGCAATTGCCGGCACCGGCCGCTACTGGCATCGGTCATCTTCCCCACTACGACCCCACTGAGGCGGTCGAATTTGTTGTTCGTCATTCACCACGTTTACCGAGTGCGCCGGCGTTACCGGCTCGTTCACGGCGCGAAGGAATGATCGCGCAAGCATTCGATGGTGTTGAAGGTCTGGTCATCGAATCCAATGGTGAGATTTCGATCGACCAAAACAAACTCGATCGCGATTCCATTTCGCACGACGCAACGTTCTCATCGGATGCGTGGGTTGGTTTGCGCGCCTTTGTAAACGCAATGGTCGACACCGATGGACCGTTGAAGTTTTCTCTTACCGGTCCGGTGACCGCCGGCTGTTCGCTGGTGAGCCTTGGTGTTGATCCCGATGTTGCATTTGCCATTGCGGGATCAATCGTGCGTGAGCGCGCCAAACAACTCGTTCGCTATATCGAAACCCGCGTGCCGCAGTCGACGCCGGTCGTCATTTTTGATGAGCCGATACTGGGTTCGTTGGTGGCCAAAGATTTTCCGCTTGGACCCAACGAATCAATTGATCTGATTTCTAGCGCTATGGCCCCCATCGAACGGGTGGCGGTAACTGGCGTGCATTGCTGCACGAAAGTTGATTACCGCCTTCTCTTCGGCGTGGGAGCCAGCATTATTTCGATTCCCGTGGATGAGCGAATTACCACGGTGCCGGGCGTCGTCAATGACTTTCTTGAACGCGGCGGGGTGATTTCTTGGGGTGCGGTACCGACGGGTGGACCATTAGGCGAAACAGTGGAACGACATTGGCGTCGGTTGATGGGTGTCTTTCACACGCTGAGTAATGAAGGCTGCGATCCGCTCTTGTTGCGCACGAAACTTTTAGTCACGCCGGTATGCGGTTTGGCTTGGCATGGTGTGCCGCAGGCGGAACAGGTGATGATTTTCGCCAACGAAATTGTTAATCGCCTGCAAATACATTCGGCCGATAATCGTTTTTCAGTGGGCGCCTAAACGATTTTCGTTCCCGCTAGGGTTCGTATGTGGCTCGAGATCGTCAGTTAGACCCGGTGGGCAGAGTTGAAGAATTGCGTGCAGCTCTTCGACATCACAACGAGTTGTATTACCAAAAAGACGCGCCGGAAATTCCTGATTCCGAATACGACGCCATGTTGCGCGAACTCATTCAAATTGAAAACGATCACCCTGATCTGCTTACGCCCGATTCACCTTCCCAAACGGTAGGAAGTTCGGCCACCACCACATTTGCTCCTGTCGAACACCGCATCCCAATGATGAGTTTGGATAACGCTTTCGATGAAGAAGAGTTGCAAGCATGGGTTGGTCGTGTGCACAAGGGTGTCGGAAATGCAACAGATATAAAAGTTGTGGCGGAACTCAAGATCGATGGACTGGCTGTTTCTATTCGGTATGAAAAAGGCAAACTTGTTCAAGCCGCAACCCGAGGGGATGGCCGAGTTGGCGAAGATGTAACGGCCAATGTGAAGACGATCTCAGTAATTCCCAGCTCCTTGAAAAATGCGCCCGAAGTATTAGAAGTTCGAGGCGAGGTGTACATGCCGATCAGCGCCTTTCACGCTTTGAATGCAATCGAGCAAGAAGCGGGACGCAAAACGTTTGCCAATCCTCGTAATACGGCTGCGGGATCGCTGCGACAAAAGAACGCGGCCGTTACAGCTGAGCGACAACTGTCATTTTGGAGTTATCAACTCGGCGAAATTGTGGGCGGACCCGAACTCACAACGCAGCATCAAGTTTTCGATTACTTGCGATCATTGGGATTTCCTGTGAATCCGGCCTCAGTTGTGCTTGATCATGTCGACGACATCATCACGCACAGTGAAAGTTGGCAACAGCAGCGACATTCACTGGATTACGAAATTGATGGCGTTGTGTTCAAGGTCGATGAACTTTCGTTGCAACAACAATTAGGGTCTACGGCACGCGCGCCTCGTTGGGCTATCGCTTATAAATTCCCGCCCGAAGAACGCACAACAAAACTTTTGGCCATTGAAGTTTCAATTGGTCGCACCGGCCGTGCTACGCCGTACGCGCGACTCGAACCAGTCGTAGTCGCTGGCTCAACCGTTGAATTCGCCACTTTGCATAACGAAGATCAAGTTGAAGCAAAGGATGTGCGCGTCGGCGACACCGTTATCGTGCGCAAAGCCGGTGACGTCATCCCTGAAGTCGTGGGCCCCGTGCTGAGTGAGCGGCCGAAAGGGTTGCGGAAGTGGAAGTTCCCAGCGAATTGCCCCGATTGCGGCCAGAAACTTTTCCGTCCGGAAAATGAAGTCGATCATCGTTGTTTGAACACATCATGTCCGGCGCGCGTCTCAGGAACGATTGAGCATTTCGCTTCTCGTGGGGCGATGGATATTGAAGGTTTGGGCGAACAGCGAGTGAAGTTGTTCTGCCAAGAAGGACTGTTGCGTGACGTCGGCGATATTTACTCGCTCGATCCGGAAAAGTTGGTGAAGTTCGACAAATTGGGCGACCTTTCGGTTCGCAATTTGTTGGAGTCGATAGAGAAATCAAAATCGCGACCGCTGGCCAATGTTTTGGTTGGACTCAACATTCGACATGTTGGCGGAACAGTAGCGGCGACATTGGCGTCGTCGTTTGGCCACCTCGACAATCTCGAAATCGCCACCGAAGAACAAGTTTCGGCCATCGAAGGAATCGGTCCGATCATCGCGGCGTCGGTGGTGGAATGGTTTAGTCAAGAAGAGAACCGATCCGTCGTTCAAAAATTGCGCGCCGCCGGCGTGAATTTTGCTGGCCCAGAAAAGTCGGATGCTCCGCAAACGTTGGCCGGAATGTCAATCGTGGTGACGGGGGCATTAGAAGGATTTACTCGCGATGAAATTGAGAGTCTGATTGTTGCGCATGGTGGTAAATCTCCATCGAGCGTTTCGAAGAAAACCACCGCCTTAGTGGTGGGTGGCGATGAGCGCAGTTCGAAGCGCACGAAGGCCGAAGAACTTGGAATACCGATTCTGAGCGAACAGGATTTATTGAAAGTTATAGAAACGGGCACGCTGTAGTCGTCGAGCCCCTAACGTAGGGGCAAACGTTTTTGGGGGAAGCAGTGGCAATAAAGGCAGTGGTATTTGATTTCGGCGGCGTCTTCACCATGTCGCCATTCTCAGGGTTGCATGCTTGGCATGAAGAGCGAGGACTTGATCCCGCTATTGGTTTACGTGCCGTGTTTGGTCCTTACGATCAAGACACCGATCACCCATGGCATCAACTTGAACGCGGTGAGATCGCACTTGAAGCTGCGATCGAACAGATCAAAGCCATTGGTGCTGAACAAGGTATGGATCTTGATCTGCGCGAAATGTTTGGAGCATTAGGCGGTGATGGCGGTGCGCGCAACGATATGGTCGAACTGGGCCTGCAATTGCGTCGCGATGGTTATCGCACTGCGCTTATCACCAACAACATCAAAGAATTCTCTGATGGTTGGCGCGCCATGATTCCGGTAGAGGAATTATTCGAAGTCATTGTCGATTCTTCAGCCGTGGGAATGCGCAAACCAGATGCGCGCATTTATCAAATGGCGCTCGATGAACTTTCAATTCCCGCGCCGGAATCGGTTTTTCTTGATGACGCACCGGGCAATATCGCTGCGGCGCGCGCGTTAGGTATGCACGCCATCTTGGTTGAAGACGATCACACCATTGCTATGGCCGAACTGCGCACCTTATTGGCCCAGCCGTAATCGTTTCGCCGCAATTAGGCTCACCAATGTTTTGGCGGGCAACTAAATAACGGTGAAGCACCACGTACGGGTTTGCGATTGGCTCGGCCCAAACGCTGATGGCCAATAGGTGGCCGTCACGCAGTTTTCACCGGCGGGCCATTGCTCAAATGCTTTTCCTTGGCCTGGACGAAAACCGACGCGATTCAATTCCGGCGTTGCCTGAACTTGATCACGGGGAAGTGGAATTCCGTTCACGGCTAAATCGCCCTGATACCCAGGTGCAAGATCAATACCGACTTCGTCTTGTTGGAAAATTTTCGTATTCGGCGATGGGATCAATCGTTCAATTCGACCGCTATCAAGATTCATGGCCGGATCACCCGTTTGGTTTATAGCGAAATAAAACGCGGTGGCTGCGATTGCAACTAACGCAAAGTAAGCGATCCATCGTGGTTGAAATTTCCGCTGAGATTCCACGTCGTCAGTCTGCCTTCACTTTGCGTAAAACGTGCGGTTCGGGATGTCCCCAATTTCATGGGCGCCGCTATTAGCCTTGGCGAGTGTCCATGTCCCCCCGATCTGAACGAATTGGACAGGTTTTAGGAGGGCGGTACCGACTGCTGGCGCCCCTTGGTTCTGGCGCGTCGGCGACCGTCTATCTCGCCGATGACGTGGTGTTACGACGTCGGGTAGCCGTCAAGGTTTTGCACGAGATGTGGGCGGGGGATCCGTCATTGCAAAAACGTTTTCAGGCGGAAGCGCGTTCGGCGGCTGCGCTTTCGAATCCTCATATCGTCGTAGTGCACGATTGGGGTCAGGCTGATGTTCCGTTTTTGGTAACGGAACTTTTGGAGGGTGGTTCGTTACGAGCCATGTTGGATTCTGGTGTGCGTTTATCGCCGGCACAGATTCGTCAGATTGGGCGTGATGCCGCTCGAGCGTTAGATCATGCTCACCGTCGTGGTGTTGTGCATCGGGATATCAAACCGGCGAATTTGTTGTTCGATGCTGACGGCGTTTTACGAATTGCCGATTTTGGTGTGGCGCGTGCACTGGCGGACGCGGCCTGGACAGAACCTTCCGGCGCGGTATTGGGGACGGCGCGTTATGCATCACCGGAACAAGCTGCCGGCCGCCAACTCGATGGCAAAAGCGATGTGTATTCGCTGGCGCTGGTGTTAGTAGAAGCGGCGACGGGACAATTGCCGTTTGTGGCTGATACGTCGGTCGGAACGTTAATGGCGCGTGTTGATCAGCCGTTGCCAGTTCCGGAACAACTCGGAGCATTTGGCGCAGTGTTGCGCGCTGCGGGAACCGCGGATCCCAATGATCGAATTGACGCGGCAACGTTTGCGCAAATGCTCGATGACTTAGGTGATCTCGGGCCCGTTGCGCCGTTACCTCTCGCTGGAATCGGACAACAACCGCCAACGCCGAGTGCACCGGTCGAGTTTGTAACGGCGGCAGATTTGCATTCCGATATCACTGCCGTCGTGCCGATGATGTCGCCCGATCCCACCGGTGTGCAACCAATGCCGCGGCAAGTAGCGCGACCGGAATCGCGTAAACGTTTTCGTTGGTGGATGGCGGCGATTCCCGCGCTTGTCATTGTTATCGCCGCCATCGTTGGCTTTTTCTTATTGCGCCCCGCGTCATATGTCTTAGGTGATTACCAAAATCAATCAATTGAAATAGTGCGCGCCGAACTTGAAGCAAAAGGTTTTAAGGTCGCGCAAACTGATGAATTCAATGACGCCACTGCTGGGACCGTGTTATCGCAAGATCCGGCTGCCGGAACAAATCTCCAAGAAGGAAAAACAGTTTCGTTACTTGTTTCAAAAGGTCCGGTACCCGTTCCGGTGCCAACCAATTTGGTGGGCATGACCGTTGAACAAGCAACGGCAGCATTGACGGCGGCGCAATTAAAATTGGGAACGCTCACACCTAAGTTTGATGAGAGCGTTCCTAAAGACGTGGTGCTTTCATTAGCGCCGGATGTGGCAGCGCAAATGCCGAAAGGATCGGCAATCGGTTTGATCATCAGCGACGGGCCTGCGCCGCGCACAATTCCTGAAGGTTTGGTTGGCAAGCCATTTACACAAGTGGAAACGCAACTAAAAGATCTTGGTTTAGTAGTGCGCAAAACCGAAGATTTTTCTGACACGGTTCCGGAAGGAAGTGTTATTTCGGTAACGCCCGCTTCTGGTCAAACCGCCGAAAAGGGTTCGACGGTGACGGTGTTGGTTTCAAAAGGCAAGAAAGTCGTTATTCCCAACACCATTGTTGGCAAGACGGTGGCCCAAGCGGAAACAATTTTGCGCGGTTTAGGTTTAAGCGTCAGGGGTGTGACCGGTTCTCCATCGGGCACTGTCACCAGTTCCGACCCGGCGGTGGGTAGCACGGTCAAAGTTGGTACAGAAGTTCAATTGATTACTCGCTAAGCGGAACTTCGGAGCGCAGCATTTACGCCGGTACGCTTGCGCTGTGACCACGCCGTTCCGTACCGAACCTCAGCCGGAGCCAACTCCGGAATTTGATGAGATCGAGTTAGGTGCGCAATCCGGTGCAGAAGACAGCGTCAACGTGCACTGGAGTGCATTGTTAAAGCGACGCATGCAAGGACGAATGGAACAAAGTTCGCGTCGTTCATGGATTGTTCTCGCCACCGTTTTGCTGGGCATTTTCAGTTCTGGTTTTTCGCTCACCGTTTTGGCGGTGACGCTTGCCGACATCGCCACCGAATTGAAATCAACGGCGAGTGTTTTGACTTGGGCAATCACCGGCCCGGTTTTAGCCATGGCCGTGCTCGGACCGATCGGCGGAAAACTCGCGGATCGTCTTGGCGCGCGACGGGTGTATTTAGTGGGCATGGTGGGTGTTGCCTTTTTCTCCGCCGCCGCCATATTTGCTTGGAGTGCAGGCAGTCTCGTTGCCTTTCGCTTTTTAGGTGCATCACTCGGCGCGGCGGTAAGTCCTTCGGCATTAGCAATGATCAACCGCACATTTAGTGCGGAGAAGCGACCGCAAGCTCTCGGCTATTGGTCGTTAGTCGGCGCAGGGTCACCGGTTATTGGTGTGGTGGTCGCTAGTCCGTTAGTGGAAATTTATGGATGGCGATCGATTTTCATTGTGCAAACCCCGTTGGCGGTTATTGCAGTGATCGTTGGTTTTCTGCTTTTGCCGGCTACACAACGCGGTGAGCGTCAACCATTCGATATTCCGGGTCCCATTGTTCTGGCGCTTGGCGTGGGCTCATTGCTCTTTGCGTTAAACCGCGGTCCCGATTGGGGATTTACTAGCCCCGCGATTTTGATTGCGTTAGCAATTTGCCCGTTATTTATTACGGCGTTTGTATTCATCGAAAATCGTGTGGCGTATCCACTGCTACCCATGCGCTATTTCAAGAAACGTAATTTCACTTTTCCGATCATTAATCAATTCGCCGCCAACTTCGCCTATATGGGCGGCTTTATTCTCACACCGCTTTTGTTAACCAAAGTGCTCGGTTACAGCACCGCCGAAACCGGTTGGGTTTCAATTGCACGACCAATTGCCTTTTCGATTGTTGGTCCAGTGGCGGGATATTTCGTTTTACGTTTTGGCGAGCGCAAGATCGGAATGTTTGGTTCAACTTTGCTTGCAATTTCGCTGATGCTGTTGGCCACAATTTCGGCGTCAACGGGATTGATCTATATCGAAATTGCGCTCGTGATTAATGGTCTCGGCATGGGCGCATGTGCTCCCGCCATGATTGCGGCGTTGGCGAATTCAGTTGATCGCAGTGACTTAGGAGTTGCCGGCGCCGCATCGCAAACTGTTTCGCAAGTAGGTGTGGTCGCCGGTATGCAATTGCTACTCACCATTCAACAAGCGCGTGAGGGTGCGATTGGCGATGAATCTTACGGTAGTGCTTATCACTTCGGTGCTTTCGTGGCCGCGCTAGCAATCGCCGCCGCATTCTTTGTGAAGCGTTCTTCATATGAAAGCGAAGAAGTTGAATTGAACGACGAAGCGCGTTCAAGTAAATGATCGGATGCGAATTAAGCGGTAATCGCTTTCATTGCTTCGGCAATCGCCAATGCTTTTTCATCGGGCTCAGTCGGAGCCTGCAACGCCAACATTTTGGTGATGTCGCCATCAACTTTGATTCGCCCGCCCATAAACGCCTGCATAGCCGCGGCCGCATCGAGTTCAACGAAAATTGAGCGAGCAACGTCGTATTCCACGGTGACAGTGACATCGGGGTTGTCGACGTGACCGTCTTCAATGATGACTTCACCATTTGAATTATCAACGTGACCGTGAACATCGTCTCCGAAGGGAGTATCGGTGACGATCAAATTCATTTTCATTTCGATGGCCGCCACGAGATCGGGGCGTGGCATGGTGTCGCGAATCTCGCGTGCGGCATCCATCCATTCGGGGCTGAGGAAGGGGTAGGCGGTCAACGGGACTCCGTTCGTCACGTTTAGAAGTAATGGTGCGGCCAACATTGGCCAAGAGTGACGCTATCGGCCTCGGCGGGCGGAGCCACCGTTTTCAACCTCTACGATGAACCTCTATGTCATCCCGTCTTACCCGCCAAGACGTCGCCAAAGTCGCCGATTTAGCGCGCTTAGTTCTGAGCGATGAAGAAATTGATCGCTATACCGAACAACTTGGTGCCGTTTTAGAACATGCCGAAGATGTTGCCTCTCTGCAGATCGATGATGTTCCTCCTACGGCGCATCCCCTCGAACTGGTCAACGTTTTACGCGACGACGTCATTGCCGCCGACCGAATCGATCGTGCTGATGTGCTTTCTCAAGCTCCGAGTGTCGAAGACGGTCGGTTTAAAGTTCCGGCGATTTTGGGTGAGGAACCTTGATGATTCCTTCAACTGCACTGGAGATTGCCGCACAAGTTCGTAGCGGTTCGGTATCGGCTCGCGATGTTGTGAGTGAACACCTCAATCGAATTGCTGAACGAGACGGTGAAATTAATGCCTTCAATCTTGTGACGAGCGAACAAGCGTTAGCGGCCGCCGATGAAATTGATGCTCAAGTTGCAAAAGGAATTGATCCCGGCCCCTTGGCCGGCGTTCCGGTTGCATTAAAAGACAATCTTTGTACGCGTGGTATTCCCACAACGTGTTCATCGCGCATTCTTGAAAATTGGTCGCCGCCTTATGACGCCACAGTGGTAACGAAGTTGGCGCAAAGCGGAGCGATTTCCTTAGGCAAAACAAACTTGGATGAATTCGCTATGGGTTCATCAACCGAGAATTCAGCCTTCGGTCCGACGCGTAACCCGCGTAACACCGATTGTGTTCCCGGTGGATCTTCGGGTGGCTCGGCAGCTGCGGTGGCCGCGGCGTTTGCACCGCTTTCTTTAGGTTCCGATACCGGCGGATCCATTCGTCAACCGGCGGCCCTTTGCGGAGTGGTTGGCGTGAAACCAACGTACGGCCGTGTAAGTCGATACGGGTTAGTGGCTTTTGCTTCGTCGCTCGATCAAATTGGTCCGTTCGCAACCACTGTGGCTGATGCCGCGTTGCTGTATGACGTCATTGCCGGGCATGACCCAATGGATTCAACGTCAATCAACGATGTCTACGCACCCGTAACACCGGAATTACAAAAAGGTGTTGAAGGTTTACGCGTCGGTTTAGTAACTGAACTTCTCGGCGAAGGCATTGCTCCTGATGTGCGCGCTCGTGTTGAAGGTGCCGCCCAAGCGTTGCAAAACGCCGGTGCCACTATCGATGAAGTCTCTGTTCCGGCTGCGGCGTATGGCCTTTCGGCGTACTACTTAATTGCGCCGGCTGAAGCGTCATCAAACTTGGCCCGCTATGACGGCGTTCGCTACGGATTGCGCGTCGATGCGCCGACGACGGCTGAAATGAATGCGGCCACTCGTACCGCCGGATTTGGTGACGAAGTAAAGCGCCGCATCATGCTTGGCACCTACGCGTTATCGGCTGGTTATTACGACGCTTATTACGGCAAAGCCTTAAAAGTGCGCACACTCATCATGCGCGACTTCGATGCTGCGTATCGCAATTTTGATGTGTTGTTGTCGCCAACATCGCCAACCACAGCGTTCCGCTTCGGCGACAAAACCAGCGATCCGCTATCGATGTATCTCAATGACATTTGCACCATCCCGACGAACTTGGCGGGACACCCAGCCATGAGTGTTCCTTTTGGTGGCGGTGCCGATGGTATGCCGGTGGGAGTGCAGTTGTTGGCGCCAGCTTTGGGCGAAGCGGTGATGTTTCGTGCCGCCGCCGTTATTGAAAACGCAGCCCCCGCATTAGACGAGGTGTGGTCATGACACTGACGCATGAACCAATTGAAGGTGAAAAGTTCATCATTAACAGTGAACGAACGGGCAATGATTGGGAAATCGTTGTTGGTTTAGAAGTGCACTGCGAATTAGCAACCAAAACGAAGTTGTTCTGCGGTTGTCCGAATGCGTTCGGTGATGAACCCAATACCAATGTTTGTCCCGTTTGTTTGGGGCTCCCGGGCTCGCTGCCGGTTCTCAATCGCAATGTCGTCGAGTTATCAATGCGACTTGGTCGGGCTCTGCATTGCACCGTTGAACCATCGGTCTTTGCGCGCAAGAACTACTTCTATCCCGATATGCCGAAGGATTATCAGGTCAGCCAGTACGACCAACCGATCAACATTGATGGTTGGCTCGATTTGCCCGATGGGACACGCGTTGGCATTGAACGCGCGCATATTGAAGAAGACACGGGCAAAAACACACACGCTGGTGGAAGCGGACGAATTCACGGCGCTGATTACTCGCTTGTTGATTACAACCGTGCCGGTGTTCCGTTGGTGGAAATCGTGGGGCGTCCCCATATTCGTCATCCTGAACAAGCCAAGGCCTATATCGATGAGTTGCGCGCCATTCTGTTAGCCACCGAAGCATCGGATGCGAAAATGGAAGAAGGTTCGCTTCGCGTTGACGCCAATGTTTCGGTACGTCCAGTTGGTGACACCGAACTGGGTACGCGTTGCGAAATCAAAAACTTGAATTCATTGCGTTCGTTAGGACGCGCCATTGAATACGAAGCGCGTCGCCAAGTTGAATTGTTAGAAACAGGCGAGCGAATTTTGCAAGAGACTCGTCATTGGGATGAAGGTGCCGGCCGCACGCGCTCAGGTCGTTCAAAAGAACAAGCCGAGGATTACCGTTATTTCCAAGAACCGGATCTCGTTCCATTGCGCCCCGATCAAGCATGGATTAATTCGATTGATGCCGCTATGCCGCAACTGCCGGCGCAACGACGTCAAACTTTGGCCGATGGAGCATCAGTTCCGGTGACCGATTCGGCCGTCATCATTGCGGTTACCCGCGACTTGGATGATCTTGCGTTGGCCGCTATCGCTAACGGTGCTGATGCCAAGCGCGTCTTAACGCATGTGGAACATAACTTGGGTGCCGGTGACGTCGTTGATGCCAAACATTTCGCCGCGCTCGTCACAATGGAATTAGGCGGACAACTCACTGCGACCCAAGCCAAAACGGTGTTGGCCGAAATGGTTTCGTCGGGCCGTGATCCGGAAACAATTGCATCCGAACTCGGATTCGAAGCCATGGACTCGAGCGAATTGGAAGCAATCATCGATGCGATCATTGCCGAATCGCCACAAGAGTGGACCGACTTTTGCAGTGGTGATGACAAACGTCGTGGCAAGTTGCAAGGGTTTTTCACGGGCAAGGTGATGAAAGAAACCAAGGGCCAAGCCGATGGCAAATTGGTGAACGAAATCTTGCAACGGAAATCTGCTTCGTAAGTTGCAGCGCAAGATCCCCGTCAAAAGGTGCAAATAACCCTCACGGGTTGTTGCGTTTGCCTTAAGGTGACGTATCCCACTCGGGCCTATTTGGGGGTTATGAATGAAAAGTCCATTGCGGAAGATGATCGCTGTGCTTTGCGCACTTACAGCGTTGAGTTTTGTTGCTGCTTGCGGTGGTGGCGGTTCAGACTCGTCATCAAAAGAAAGTTCATCGTCCAATTCATCTTCATCGAATTCTTCGTCTGGTTCTTCTTCGGAAGGGTCATCCGGAGGATCGAATGCAAGTTGGTGTGATGATGTCGAAAAGGCTGGTAATGAAATCTCAGCCAAGATGGATACGACTGACAATGTCCAACAAGCAAATGATCAGGTTGTAAAAGATCTTCGAAATGTGGCATCGAAGTTGCCATCGGAAATCCGCGGTGACTGGAATAAGTTCGTCGACGCATTCGCTAATTACGTGAAGGCACTCGATTCGGTCGACATGAACAACTTGACCGATCCGGCTGCGTTGGAACGTTTGGAGAAGGCAGCTCAGGAATTCGACACTCCTGAGAACGAAGCATTGATGAACAAGTTGGATGCGTATTTCACGTCGAAGTGCCCTGGTTACACATCGAACTAAGGCATGAAGTTTCTCTGAGGGGTCGTCCGGAATATCATTCTGGGCGGCCCTTCAGTGCGTTGTAGGCGAGCATTTGCCATAAGTGACTTTTCGGAATCGGCCCTAGCCGCCTAACGTGGCGCCATGAGCAACCCCATGAAGCCGCGTTCAACTGAAGTAACCGACGGAAAAGGTCGTGCGCCGGCCCGCGCCATGTTGCGTGCCATTGGTATGACTGATGATGACTGGGATAAGTCCCAAGTTGGTGTGTGTTCGTCATGGAACGAAGTGACGCCTTGCAATATGCCGCTTGACCGTTTGGCAAAGCAGGCAAAAGAAGGCGTGCGCGCCGCCGGTGGTTTCCCTATTGAGTTCGTGACCATCGCAGTGAGTGATGGCATTTCAATGGGGCATGAAGGAATGCGCGCGTCGTTAGTAAGTCGCGAAGTCATTGCTGACTCAGTTGAAACGGTGATGCACGCCGAACGACTTGATGCTCTCGTGAGTTTCGCCGGATGCGATAAAAGTTTGCCGGGCATGATGATGGCGGCGGCTCGTCTTGATCTTCCCAGCGTGTTTGTTTACGGCGGTTCGATTCTTCCGGGTAATTGCAATGGTCAAGTACTCGACATCGTTTCGGTTTTCGAAGCGGTGGGTGCTGAAGCAACGGGTGCAATTTCAGAAGCAGAACTTGATGAAATCGAGCGCAATGCATGTCCGACCGAAGGTTCGTGTGCTGGCATGTTCACTGCGAACACCATGGCCGCGGTTGGTGAAGCATTAGGACTTTCATTGCCGGGTTCGGCATCACCGGCGGCAGTGGATCGTCGTCGGCAGGACTATGCGCGTAAATCGGGCGAAGCGGTTATGAATTTGTTGCGTCTTGGCATTCGTCCGCGACAAATCCTCACCAAAGAAGCATTTGAAAACGCCATTGCTGTTGTGATGGCACTTGGTGGTTCCACCAATGCTGTGTTGCATCTGTTGGCTATTGCCGCTGAAGCACGCGTTGATTTACGCCTTGAAGATTTCAATCGCGTGGCGGCGCGTGTTCCCCATATCGCTGACACCAAACCGCATGGTGCGTATCACATGATTGATCTTGATCGCGTGGGCGGTGTGCCGATGGTGATGAAAGAACTTCTCGATGCTGGCTTATTGCACGGTGATTGCATGACGGTGACCGGCAAAACCATGGCCGAGAATTTGGCCGAACTTGATCCGCCGAAAGCCGATGGTCAAGTTGTGCATGAACTTTCCAATCCCATCAACGCAGTTGGTGGTATCGCCATCCTCACTGGTTCGTTGGCGCCCAAAGGTTCGGTCGTCAAAGTTGCCGGTATCGATTTCGATCGCTTTGAAGGAAATGCGCGCGTCTTTAACGGCGAACAAGCGGCAATGGACGAAATTTTGGCTGGCAAGATCAAAGCCGGTGACGTTGTTGTTATTCGATATGAAGGTCCGAAGGGTGGGCCCGGTATGCGCGAAATGTTGGCCGTAACCGGTGCCATGAAAGGCGCCGGACGCGGTGGCGATGCTGCGCTTATTACTGATGGTCGTTTCTCGGGTGGAACCCATGGATTCTGTATTGGTCACGTGGCGCCGGAAGCCGTTGATGGGGGACCGATTGCCTTTGTGAAAGATGGCGATCGCATCCTCATTGACATCACGACGCACACCATCGATTTGTTGGTCGATCCCGAGGAATTGGAACGGCGCAAAGCCGATTGGGTGTTGCCGCCTCCGCTCTACACCAGCGGTGTTATTGCGAAGTACGCCTCATTGGCACAGGGCGCTGAAGTGGGCGCCATTACCCTGCCCAAATAACATTTTGCGGCCCGAGTTGCAGTGGCACTCGCCGACGAGCAAACTAGAGGGACTGTGAGCAACTCGTTCACCACCCTCGTAGTAGTACTCAGCTAGCACACGCCGGCTCCAGCCTCGCGTGTGCGCACTCGGCCTCCCGATGGGGGGCCGTTGTCGTTCAGCGGAGAAGTTGTCGGCCTCGAAAAGGAATCCCTATGAAAACCAATGGTGGAGCCGCACTGATTAAATCCCTCGAGTTAGAGGGTGTTGATGTGATCTTCGGTTTACCCGGTGGAGCGATCCTGCCGGTGTACGACCCGATCATTGATTCACCGATTCGTCATATCCTCGTGCGCCACGAACAGGGCGCAGGACATATGGCTGAAGGTTACGCCCATGCAACCGGACGTCCCGGTGTGGCGATGGTGACCAGTGGTCCGGCGGCGACCAATATCGTCACGCCGCTAGCCGATGCCTATATGGATTCAATTCCGCTCGTGGTTATTACCGGACAAGTGGGAACTGCCGGCATCGGCACTGATGCGTTCCAAGAAGTCGACACGGTTGGTATTACGCGTTCGATTACGAAACACAATGAGTTAGTGACAAACGCGGAAGATATTCCGCGCGTTATCCGCGAAGCATTTCATATCGCCACTACGGGACGTCCTGGTCCGGTGTTGGTTGATATTCCGAAAGACATCGTTGATCCAACCAATCCGCGCTCGGCTATGGAGTGGTACTGGCCCGATTCGGTTGATCTGCGCGGTTATAAGCCCATAACTCATGGCGATCCCGAATTAGTGAAAGCCGCCGCCGAATTAATTTCGCGTGCGCAAAAGCCGGTGTTGTATGTCGGTGGCGGTGTCTTAAAAGCGCGTGGTTCTGAAGCGCTAGTGGCGTTAGCGGAGTTAGTTGATATTCCGGTGGTCACCACCCTTATGGCCCGCGGCGCCATTCCCGATGATCATCCGCTTTGTTTAGGAATGCCGGGTATGCACGGTAACTACACCGCGGTTACGGCCATGCAACAAAGTGATCTGCTTATTTCTTTGGGCGCGCGTTTTGATGATCGCGTCACCGGCAAACTCGATGCCTTTGCTCCCGACGCCAAGATCATCCATGTCGATATCGATCCGGCGGAATTAGGAAAAGTTCGTCGTCCTGATGTCGGCATTGTTGGTGATTGCCGTTTAGTCATCGTTGATTTGATCGAGGCATTGCGCACACTCGGTGCACCGGAAAATCAACCCGATCGTTCCGCGTGGAAATCAACCATTAGTGGTTGGCAAGAGAAATACCCATTGCAATACGAACAATCTGAAGCAGGGGAGTTGTTAAAGCCGCAGTATGTGCTTGAACAATTACGCGACAACACGCCATCCGATTGCATCGTCACCTCCGGCGTGGGTCAGCATCAAATGTGGACATCGCAATACTGGAAGTTCAATCATCCCTATACCTGGATTAACTCTGGTGGTTTAGGAACGATGGGGTTTTCGGTGCCGGCTGCGATTGGCGCCAAAGTTGGTCGACCGGATCGCATGGTGTGGGCGGTTGATGGAGACGGTTGTTTCCAAATGACCGCTCAAGAATTAGTGACGGCCGCTGCTGAACGTATTCCGGTCAAAGTCGCCATTTTGAATAACGCTTATCTCGGCATGGTTCGGCAATGGCAAGAAATGTTCTACGAAGAGCGTTACTCCGAGGTCTATCTCTCGCCTGACCTTCCCGATTACAAGATGTGGGCCGAAGCCATGGGATGTGTTGGTATGCGCGTTGAATCGCCAGAAGAAGTGTTGCCGGCAATTGAAAAGGCCAATGAAATTGATGACCGTCCAGTGGTTATCGATTTCCGCACTGATGCAGCCGAAAAAGTGTTCCCCATGGTTCCTGCCGGAAAATCAAACTCCGACATCGTCGTTGGACCGGAGGACAAGTGAAAACGTCAACTTCCAACACTGTTCACCACATTGTTTCGGCGTTAGTCGAAAACAAGCCTGGCGTTTTGGCCCGCGTTGCTGGTCTTTTCGCTCGTCGTGGTTTCAATATTTATTCGCTGGCAGTAGCGCCGACGAATGATGATGAATTCAGTCGTATCACCATCGTCGTTGATGCTGAATCGGCACCGCTCGAACAAATTGTGCGCCAACTCGACAAACTCATCAACGTCATCGAGATCGAAGTCCTCGACAACATGGCGGTCGAACGGGAGTTGATGTTGGTCACGGTACGTGTGAGCGCAGAGTCACGTTCAGAGACTTTGGCCGCCACCGCTGATTACAACGGTGTGGTTCTCGACGAGGGTGGTGACCTCATTACCGTTTCATTGGGCGGAACGAGTGCCGCCCTTGATGCCTTTACCGAGCGTATGGGTGATTCGGTTGTGGCCTACCAACGCACCGGACGCGTGGCTTTGCCGCGTATCTGAATTGCGCATTTTCATTAATTTCACCTACCCCCTAACCTTTGGCCCTGCCCGTCGGGCCTGACTACTCAGAGGAGTTCTCGTGGCAACTGTTTTTTATGAAGCCGATGCAGATCGGTCATATATCGCTAATCGCAAGGTGGCGGTTATTGGCTATGGATCGCAAGGCCATGCTCATGCATTGAACCTGAAAGATTCCGGCGTTGATGTCGTGGTCGGTCTGCGTGATGGTTCTTCATCAAAAGCGAAGGCTGAAGCCGAAGGCTTGCGCGTCATGTCAATTGAAGACGCCTCGAAGTGGGCCGACGCCATCATGATTCTTCTTCCCGACACCGAACAAAAGAAGGTGTACGACGAAAGCATCGCTCCGAATCTTTCTGATGGCGATGCATTGTTCTTTGCTCATGGTTTCAATATCCGTTTTGGTCGCATTGTTCCGCCGGCCGGCGTTGATGTTGTGATGGCTGCACCGAAGGGACCTGGTCACCTTGTGCGCCGTACCTTCACTGAAGGTGGCGGTGTTCCTTGTTTGATCGCCGTTGAACAAAATGCCACTGGACATGCACGCGATGTTGCGTTGGCCTACGCCGATGCCATTGGTGGCACCCGCGCTGGTGTTATCGAAACCACCTTCACCGAAGAAACGGAAACCGATCTTTTCGGTGAACAAGCCGTTCTTTGTGGTGGCGTTACTGCGTTAGTGCAAGCTGGTTTCGAAACATTGGTTGAGGCTGGTTATCAACCGGAGATGGCATATTTCGAATGTTTGCATGAGGTGAAGTTGATTGTTGATCTCATGTACGAAGAGGGCATCACTGGTATGCGCTATTCAATTTCTGATACCGCTGAATACGGCGATGTCACTCGTGGTCCGCGAGTAATTACTCCGGCGACGAAAGATGAAATGAAAAAGATCCTGGACGAAATCACTTCCGGTCGCTTTGCTGACGAATGGGTGAGCGAATCCGAATCTGGTCGTGCGCGCTTCAATGAATTGCGCAAGAAGGGTGCCGAGCATCCGATTGAAAAGACGGGCAAGGAATTGCGCGCCATGATGCCGTGGATCTCCGCTGGACGTAAGAGCGTGGCGGAAACATCTGGCGGCGCGCAGGACTAACTCGATTTTTTGCCTCGTTCGCGGGGGGAGTGCACGCGGGGGCCCAATGGGCCCCTTCGTTGCGTTTATGGGCGAAATAGCACTGGCGTCTAATTCCCGACTTGATTGGTCAACAATTGCTGCCTAAGGTATTCAGTCCACGCCGCTCGCCATTGCCGAGCGGTACGTTCGGCGATTAAGGGAGTTTGGCTATGAGCGACAACTGGGGTTTCGAAACACGGCAGATCCATGCCGGACAAGAACCAGATCCAACAACGGGTGCGCGAGCCGTTCCGATTTACCAAACAACGTCATATCAATTCCGCGATACCGCGCATGCGGCCAATCTTTTCGCGTTAGCGGAGATCGGCAACATTTACACCCGCATCATGAATCCCACCCAGGGTGTTTTTGAAGCGCGTATTGCTTCGCTTGAAGGTGCAACTTCAACCGCCGTTGGTATTCCCGGTGCGTTAGCCGTTGCTTCTGGTCAAGCGGCCGAAACCATGGCCATCATGAACTTGGCCGAGAAGGGAAGCCATATCGTCGCTTCAGCGGCTCTTTATGGCGGCACGTACAACTTGTTGCATTACACATTGCCGCGCTTTGGTATTGATGTCACCTTCATCGACGACCCCGACGATCTTGATGCTTGGGCCAAGGCTGTTCAACCGAACACCAAAGCGTTCTACGGCGAAACCATTGGTAACCCGCGTAATGACGTTTTAGATATTGAAGGAATTTCGGGTGTTGCTCATGCCAACGGTGTTCCGTTGATCGTTGACAACACCGTTGCTTCACCGTGGCTAGTGCGTCCGTTTGAATGGGGCGCCGACATTGTTGTGCATTCGGCAACCAAGTTCATTGGTGGTCATGGCACTTCAATTGGTGGCTTAATTGTTGATGCCGGTTCATTTGATTTCTCGGCCAATGACAAATTCCCCATGTTCACCGAACCTGATCCGAGTTATCACGGCTTGCAGTACTGGCCGGCACTTGGTGCGGGTTCGTACATCATCAAAGCACGCGTGCAATTACTGCGTGATATGGGTCAAGCCATCACACCGTTTAACTCGTTTTTGTTCTTACAAGGTTTAGAAACCTTAAGTTTGCGTATGGAACGTCATAACGAAAACGCCGCCAAAGTGGCTGCTTTCTTGGCCAATCATCCGCAGGTTGAATCGGTGCAGCATGCCAGCCTCACTTCATCACCATGGCATGAACGGGCCAAGAAATATTCCGGTGGACGCGGTTACGGTTCGGTACCGGCCTTCGTAATCAAGGGCGGAAAAGAATCAGGTCAGAAGTTTGTGGAAGCACTTACGTTGCACAGCCATGTTGCCAACATTGGTGACGTGCGTTCGTTGGCGATTCATCCCGCCACCACTACACACTCCCAGTTGACCGAAACCGAACAACTTTCAACCGGTGTGAACCCTGGTCTTGTGCGTTTGTCCGTTGGCCTTGAGTCCATCGACGACATCCTCGCCGACTTAGAAAAGGGCTTCGCCGCCGCCAAGTAACGCCATAATTTCCCGCGACTAGTGTCATTACGACACATAAGGGGGAATGTATGGACGCCAAATTCGATTTCTCAGGCAAGGTCGTCATCGTGACGGGCTCCACCAAAGGGTTGGGTCGCGCCATGGTTGACGGCTTTGCTGATGCCGGCGCCAAAGTGGTGGTGAGCAGTCGCAAACAAGAACTATGTGATCAAGTGGCGGCGGAATTAACGGCGCGCACCGGTGCCGAAGTTTTGCCGTTGGCCTGTCATGTGGGCGATTGGGATGCCATTGGCGAATTCGTCGACAAAGTTGCTTCTCATTTCGGACGCATCGATGTGTTGGTCAACAATGCCGGCATCAATCCATCAAGCGATTCATTGATGGATACCGATCTTGGTCTTTGGCGCAAAGTTTTTGCCGTGAATTTGGAAGGCCCGTTGCGTATGTCCACCTGCGCGGCGCCCATCATGCGCGATAGCGGTGGTGGTTCCATCGTGAACATCTCAACCGTGGGTGCTTATAGCGGTGGCCCCGGTGTCGGCGCGTATGGAGCATCAAAAGCAGCGTTACTCAACATGACGCGCACAATGTCGAAAGAGTTGGCGCCCTGGAACATTCGCGTGAACTCCATTTGCCCGGGCCCTATTAAGAGCGAACTCACCGAAGGTGCCGAACGTATGGCTCCTGGTTTTTATGACCGCGCCGCTTCGGCAACATCAATGAAACGAGTGGCGGAAACAGCCGAAATCATCGGACCGGTTCTTTACTTGGCCAGCGACTTATCGTCGTTTGTTACCGGTGAAGATCACTCAGTTTCTGGTGGTATGCCGCGCGGTTAAAGGCGCTCAACGATGTAATCGATGCAATTGGTTAATGCTTCGATATCGCTGGGATCAATCGACGGGAACATGGCGACGCGAATTTGGTTACGGCCAAGTTTGCGGTAACCCTCCGTGTCGACAATTCCATTGGCGCGCAACACTTTGTTCAACACCGCAACATCAATGGCCTCATCCATATCAATAGTGGCGACAACATGACTGCGATGTTCAGGGTTGGTCACAAACGGTGACGCAAACGAACGCGCCTCGGCCCAGTTGTACATGATGTTGGCTGATTGATCACTACGGCCGGCCGCCCAATGCAAGCCTCCGTTTTCATTCACCCATTCAATTTGTTGAACGGCGAGGAAAATGGTGGCCAGCGCCGGAGTGTTATATGTCTGGTCTTTACGCGAATTATCAAGCGCCGTTGCCAAATTAAGCGATTCGGGAATCCAACGACCCGAAGCGGCGATCTTTTCAATTCGTTCAATGGCAGCCGGTGACACAGTGGCAATCCATAAACCGCCATCAGAAGCCAAACACTTTTGCGGTGCGAAGTAATACACATCGGTTTGATTGGCATCAAAACGCAAACCACCGGCGGCCGATGTTGCATCAACTAAAACAATTCCTTGATCGCTTACGCGCTGTAAGTCGCTAGCAACGCCGGTGGATGTTTCGTTATGGGTGAATGCATATGTATCGACACTGGGATCAGCAACGGCTTGGGGACGCGTTCCTGGTTCGGCCGAAATCACCGAAGGTTCATCGAGGAACGGCGCAGCTTTGGCGGCGGCGGCGAACTTGGAAGAGAACTCGCCAAAGGTCAGGTGTTGGCTGCGCTTTTCGATCAATCCGAAAGTGGCGATATCCCAGAACACGGTCGATCCGCCGTTACCGAGCATGACCTCATAACCATCCGGTAACGCAAACATTTCGGCAATGCCGTTTCGTAAACGCGACACCATGTAGCGAACTGGTTCGGCCCGATGACTCGTTCCTAAATAGGTTGTCGCCACTTCATTAAGTGCGGCCACGGCTTCCGGTCGCACTTTCGATGGTCCGCAGCCAAAGCGTCCATCGGCGGGCAACATTTCGGAGGGGATGGTGATGGGGGGAGAAGTAGTCACCTCTCCATCGTCGCACATGGTTCACACCATCGTGTTGTCCAATTCAGTAGGTATTGACCCCGCCGAACCGGTAGCGTCTCGTCTCGCCCCCCACGATTTTCAAGGATCCACCATGCCCTTAGAACGACTTTCCCGACGAGTTGGAGCGATTACCGAATCGGCCACCTTGGCTGTGGATGCTCGAGCCAAAGCCATGAAGGCGGCCGGGGAACCGGTTATTGGATTTGGTGCTGGCGAACCCGACTTTCCAACTCCCGCTCATATTGTCGAAGCGGCCGTCGAAGCATGTCGCGATCCGAAAAACCATCGCTACACACCAGCCGGTGGTTTACCCGAATTGAAAGAAGCAATCGCCGCCAAAACATTGCGCGATTCCAAAGTTGAAGTTCTTCCCGGACAGGTGCTCATCACGAACGGTGGCAAACACGCCGTGTACAACACTTTCGAAGCACTTTTAAATCCGGGTGATGAAGTGTTGTTGCCGGCGCCTTTCTGGACGACCTATCCAGAACCAATCGCGTTAGCCGGTGGCAAGTCAGTGATTATTCCAACTGATGTGTCTTCCGGTTTTCGAGTCACCGTTGAACAATTAGAAAAAGCGCGCACACCGCAAACAAAAGCGTTGCTATTTGTTTCACCTTCAAACCCAACCGGCGCGGTATATCCGCCGGAAGAAGTGCGAGCCATTGGCGAATGGGCGTTAAAGCACGGCATTTGGGTGATCACCGATGAGATTTACGAACATCTCACCTTTGGCGACAATGTGTTTTCTTCCATCTTGGCGTTAGTGCCTGATCTCGCCGATACCTGTGTGGTCTTAAACGGTGTGGCCAAAACGTATGCCATGACCGGATGGCGTGTTGGCTGGATGATTGGCCCAGCCGACCTCATCAAAGTGGCCACAAACTTGCAATCTCATTCGACATCAAACGTGGCCAACGTTTCACAGCGCGCCGCCTTGGCCGCAGTAGCCGGCAGTCTCGATTGTGTGGTGGAAATGCGCGAGGCATTTACGCGACGCGGCAAACTCATTCATTCCATGCTCAATGAAATCGATGGCGTGACATGTATGCAGCCGCAAGGCGCCTTTTATGCGTTCCCGTCTTTTGAAGGCCTGTTGGGACGTCGCTATGGCGATCAAACTCCGCAATCGACACTCGATCTCTGCGAAGTCATCTTGAATCAAGCAAAAGTGGCCGTCGTTCCTGGTGAAGCGTTCGCAGCGCCTGGGTATGTGCGCTTGTCATTTGCCATGGGTGACGATGACATTGTCGAAGGAATCACCCGTATCGGTGATCTCGCCGCATCAGGAAAATAACTCATGCCAACAACCGCGCCATACGGTTCGTGGGCTTCGCCGATTACCACCGAGGTGTTGTTAGCCAAATCAGTGTCACTTGTTGACATTGTTATTGGTCAAACCGATGTGTGGTGGTCGGAAGGTCGACCGGAAGAAGCCGGACGTCAACAAATTGTTCGCCATCGACCCGATGGTTCAATGGTTGATGTTCTCGCTGATGGATATTCGGCTCGCACCCGTGTGCATGAATATGGCGGTGGTGCATGGTGGTTACGGGCCAACGATGTCATCTTTGCCAACTGGTCGGATCAACGTTTGTATTTGCTGAATGAAGGCCATGCGGAACCGGTGGCATTAACGCCCGAACCGGCGCAACCCCATGCTGATCGCTATGCCGATGGTCGCGTATCGCCCAATGGCCAATGGTTTATTTGTGTACGCGAACGTCATATAGATGACGACGTAAAAAATGAAATTGTTGCTGTCCCACTTCATCGACCCGGTGATGAACCAACAGTATTAGTTAGTGGTCCCGATTTTGTTGCCGCACCGCGGATGTATGCCGATCGATTGTGTTGGTTTCAGTGGAATCATCCCAATATGCCCTGGGATGGCACTCAGTTATGTGTTGCCTCGGTGCATATGAATGACGCAATTTCGTTAGATGCGATTCATGTTGTTGCTGGCGGTGATGATGAGTCGATCACCCAACCAGAATGGTCGGCCGCCGGCGATCTTCTCTTCCTGTCTGATCGTTCCGATTGGTGGAATCTTTATTCCTATACCAATGCGCAAATAGAGCAGTTGCTACAAGGAACAGCGATCACGGGTGAACCAAAAAATTTGGCCCCCATTGATGCTGAAATCGGAATACCGCATTGGGTCTTTGATGCGTCGCGCTATGCACAACTTGCTGATGGTCGCATTGCCGTTGCGTATTTCAAAGGCGGTATCGATCACCTTGGCATCATTGAAAATGGTGCCGTGCGTCCGATCGACACCGAGTGGACAGCCTTTCAATCGTTACGTCCATTCGGAAATGGCTTTGCCGTTTTGGCTGCGTCACCAATTTCGGAAACGGTGGTTGCCGTTGTTGACCCCGACGGCGCGTTTTCGGTTTTACGGCCGCCGCGTTCGTTAGATATTGATACTTCGTTTTTTTCCACGCCTGAACCGGTGACATTCGCAACTAGCGGCGACCGATTCGCGCATGCACTTTTTTATAAAGCCACGAATCCGAATTTCGTTGCCCCCGAAAATGAAAAAGCGCCCCTCATTGTTTTAAGTCATGGCGGTCCAACCTCGGCGGCGCGACCACAACTCAGTTTGGCCGTGCAGTTTTGGACGTCGCGCGGATTTGGTGTGGTGGATGTGAACTACGGCGGTTCGACGGGCTATGGCCGTTCGTATCGCCGCCGCCTTAATGGTGAATGGGGCATTGTTGACGTCGATGATTGTGTTGCGGTCACGCGTCTTTTAGTTGATCGCGGTGATGCCGATCGCGATCGCCTCATCATTCGCGGTGGTAGTGCTGGCGGATACACCACGCTTTGTGCGTTGACATTTCGCGATGTGTTTGCCGCCGGCTGCAGTCTTTATGGCGTGGCCGATCTTGAAGCCTTAGCGCGTGACACACACAAATTTGAGGCTCGTTATCTCGACACCCTTGTTGGGCCGTATCCGCAGCGCCGCAGTCTTTATGTTGAACGATCGCCAATCCATCACACGTATGACCTTGAGTGCCCTTTGATTATTTTGCAAGGCGAAGACGATGAAATCGTGCCGGTGAATCAAGCGGAAATGATGGTTGAAGCACTGGAAGATAACGGCGTCCCTTGGGCCTATCTCGTATTTAGCGGCGAACAACATGGTTTTCGCAAAGCCGAAACCATCAAACGTGCCATCGAGGCAGAGGCATACTTTTACTCGCAGATCTTGGGATTTACCTTGGCCGATGAGGTCGAACCCGTTGAGATCGCCAACCTTTAATTTCTCATTTGGCGTTCGTGGCGGCAGACCATAAGGATGTAGCGATATGGCTCGTATTTTGGTAACCGAAACAATTGCTGACGGGGGACTCGATCAACTCCGCGCCGCGGGACACACCGTTGATGTGCAAGAAGGGTTGAGTCCGGAACAATTGTTGGAAGCGGTGAAGGGTGCCCATGCGCTCATCATTCGTTCGGCAACCAATGTCACGGCTGAAGTTCTCGAAGCCGGCACCGATCTTGTCGTTGTTGGTCGCGCCGGTATTGGTCTTGACAATGTCGACACGGCTGCCGCCACTGATCGCGGTGTCATGGTGGTGAATGCACCGCAGTCGAACATTCTTTCGGCGGCCGAACACACGATGGCTCTTTTATTGGCCATGGCGCGCAATGTTCCCCAAGCCCACGCGGCATTGGTATCGGGACGTTGGGAACGCAATCAATGGACTGGTGTTGAATTGGCCGATAAGACACTTGGTGTCGTCGGTTTAGGTCGCATCGGAAAGTTAGTTGCGCAACGAGCAATGGCTTTTGGAATGAACATCGTTGCTTACGATCCGTTTGTTTCGCCGGAAATGGCTCGCAAGATGAACATCGAATTGATGGAACTCGATGATGTTTTAGCAACGAGTGATTTCCTCACATTGCATGTAGCCAAAACTCCCGAAACCATCGGCTTGTTAAACGCTGATCGTTTAGCCAAAGCCAAAAAAGGAATTCGTATCGTTAACGTCGCTCGTGGTGGCATCATCGTTGAACAAGATCTTGCTGATGCCATTGCCGCCGGTCATATCGGTGGCGCGGCGCTCGATGTTTTCGACAAAGAACCAACAACCGAATCGCCGCTTTTCGCTTTACCGCAAGTGGTGGTAACTCCGCATCTCGGTGCCAGCACTCACGAAGCGCAAGATAAAGCGGGCGACACAATTGCCGAAATGGTGGCGTTGGCTTTAGCCGGCGACTTCGTGCCATTCGCGGTCAATGTGAATGCCGCCGAAGCCAGTGAAACGGTGCGGCCTTTCTTGGCGATCGCCGAACGTCTTGGTGCAGTGTTCGCCGGATTAAGCGGACGCGCCGACAAATTGGAAATCACCTATGAAGGTGAAATTGGCGGTTACGACACGCGCATCTTGACTCTGTCGGTGCTCAAAGGTTTCTTTGGTCGTATTACCGACGATCCTGTTTCGTATGTGAATGCACCGAAGATGGCCGAAGAAAAAGGCATTTCGGTGGTGGAATCGTCGACGACAACGGCGCAACATTTCGTAAACCTCATCACTATTCGCGGCGGCGCCCATGCCATTGCCGGAACATTGGTGGGTCTTAATGGCGAAGCTCGATTAGTAATGGTTGATGAACATCGCGTTGATGTTCCGCCTACCGATCACATGTTGGTTGTTCGCAATGACGACCGCCCAGGCATGATCGGCAAAGTTGGAACCATCGTGGGCGAAGCCGGAGTGAACATTGCCGATATGGACGTCGGTCAAGCACCAAGCGGCGCCTCGGCCATGATGGTGCTGGCCACCGATCGGGCGGTGCCCGCAGAAGTTTGCGATGCCTTGCGCGCCATTCCTGGTATCGAATCGGTTGACGCCATCTAATTATCCGCTGCAGTAAGCGGCGAATAAGAAAAAGTTGCTACTGGCCGAGACCCGCCGATAGTCTTTAGCCATGCGCTCAAGCGTCCCTGCATACCGTTTGAACCTCCTTCTTTCTTAGGCGAGTGCCGATCTCGGCGCTCGCCAACCTCCTGTGCCTTTGCGGCCCGGGAGGTTTTTTATTTTTCCGATCAACTTTTGCTTTAACCCTCACCGAAAGGTCACCCCAATGGCAGCCAACGCTCCCACCCAAAATGGAAAGAACGACGATCGAGTCATCATCTTCGATACGACGTTGCGTGACGGCGAACAATCGCCAGGTATTTCACTTGACCAAGGCGAAAAGGTTGAGATCGCCGAACAACTGGCGCGCCTCGGTGTTGATGTCATTGAAGCGGGTTTCCCGATCGCATCACTAGGCGACTTTGAAGCTGTACAAGCCATTGCTCAAGCCGTGCAAGGGCCAGTCATCTGCGGTTTGTCCCGTACGCAATTAAAAGACATTGATCGCTGTTGGGAAGCAATTGAGCCCGCCGCCAATCGTCGCATTCATGTGTTTATCGCCACGAGTGAAACGCATATGAAGCATAAGTTGCGCATGACTCCCGATCAGGTGAAAGCCGAAGCGGCTGCCGGCGTTGCTCATGCACGGGCCTATACCGATGATGTCGAGTTTTCACCCGAAGACGCGTCGCGATCCGACTTCGATTTCATGTGTGAAGTACTGCAAATTGCCGTCGACAATGGTGCCACCACGTTGAATATTCCCGACACGGTGGGCTTTGCCGTACCTCATGAATATGCCGAACGTTTAGCCAAGGTGCGCGAAGTGGTGAAGGGCGATTACATCATTTCCACTCACTGCCATAACGATTTGGGCTTAGCGGTGGCCAACTCATTAGCCGCCGTGCATCGTGGTGCGCGCCAAGTGGAATGTGCCATTAACGGCTTAGGCGAGCGTGCTGGTAACGCCGCCTTAGAAGAAATTGTTATGGCGTTGCGCACGCGCTCCGATTACTTCGGCGGTATTGACACCAATATCCGCTCAGAAGAATTGGCCCGTACATCTCGTTTAGTTAGCCGTCTCACTGGTTATCCCGTGCAATACAACAAAGCCATCGTTGGTCGAAACGCCTTTGCTCATGAATCCGGTATTCATCAACATGGTGTGTTGAACGAACGCACAACCTACGAAATCATGGATCCGGCGGCCGTCGGACAAGGTGAATCGAAGATTGTGTTGGGCAAGCATTCCGGTCGCCACGCGTTTTCTGACACGTTGAAGAAAATGGGTTACGACTTAAGCGGTGAAGCACTGAACAGTGCGTTTGAACGCTTTAAGGAATTGGCCGATCGCAAAGTTGAATTAAGCGATGCCGATTTAGAGGCGTTAGTTGCCGAAGAAACGGGCGATACCGTTCGCTATGCATTCTCATTAGTTTCAATCGATTGCAGCGGTGGAACTAACTCCACACCAACCGCACGCGTTGTCATTGATCGCGATGGAACCAAACTGGAAGCATCGGCCGAAGGTGACGGAATGGTCGACGCGGCTTGTCGGGCCATTCGCCAAGCGACCGGCGTGGAAGGAAACCTCACCGATTACGCCGTTACGTCGGTAACCGGCGGTGTAGATGCGTTAGCGGATGTGGCCTTGCGCTTTGAAGCCAATGGGGTTTCGATGCCAGGCCGTGGTTTATCAACTGATGTCGTGGATGCTTCGGCCCGCGCCTTTTTGAATGCCATCAACCGCGTCGTGCGTGTCATCGATTCGGGTGAAGATCCCTCGGCCGTTGTGCGTCCGGGTTCGCTGAAAGGCTGACCAACACCAAGGTTCAACGTTGAATGATCTTCGCTTCACCGTTTTTGCCGGCATAAGTCGAGACGGCTTTCTGGCCACCACTGATGGTTCACTTGAGTGGTTAGAACAGGCGGCTGACGCCAGCGAAGATTATGGCTTCGATACTTTTTTGGCTTCAGTAGATGCCATGGTGTTGGGGCGAGCCTCATTCGATCATGTACGTACAGCCGGCGAATTTCCTTTCGGTGACTTGCCGGTGTACGTGATGAGCCATCGCGATGTAGAAACCGATTGGCCAGTTACTCGCGTCAGCGGATCAGTTACTGAACTTTGCAACCTTTGGCAGCGCAATGGTCATCGACATATGTCGATCGATGGCGCCAATGTGCTGTCCCAATTTCTTGCCGCGGGGCTTGTCGACGAATTGATACTCACTATTGCGCCGGTGGAACTGGGGGAGGGCATTGCGTTGTTTTCAGTCCGCGCTGATGCCGACAACTTTGTTGCCATTGGTGACGACCAGCGCTGGCCGAGCGGAATGGTGCAGCGCCGTTATAAACGACGCTCTGGTTGAGGGCGTTATTTCGCTTCGGCCCGCGGCATCCAACTGGGACGCGTCTTTTCGAATTCGGTGATAGCCGATTCGAATTGCAAGGTGATACCGATATCGTCGAGGCCCTTTAAAAATCGCTCTTGGGTGGAATCGTCGAGAGGGAACTCAACATCGATTCCGAGTGACGGAGCCGTTAAACGTCGAGTCTTGATATCAACGGTGATTTCCGTTGTCGGGTCGGCTTCAACAGCACGCAATAACTTTTCGCTCACTGCTCCATCAACCACAACGGGCACTAAACCATTTTTGGTGGAGTTGTTGCGGAAGATATCGCCAAAGCGCGGTGCAATTACCGCCGCGAAGCCGTAATCCATGATCGACCAAACGGCATGTTCGCGTGAAGAACCAACACCAAAGTTCGGTCCGGCGATCAAAATTTTGGCACCGTTATATTGCGGTTGGTTCAAAACAAAATTTGGATCTTCGCGCCATTCCGAAAAAAGACCTTGACCAAAGCCAGTGCGCTCGACTCGCTTGAGCCAATCGCTCGGAATGATCTGATCGGTATCGACATCGGAGCGATCCAAAGGAACAGCGGTTCCGGTGATAGTGATAACTGGTTCCATGATTTCCTCAGTTCAAGTCGCGGGGGTCGGCGAAGGTTCCGGCAATGGCAGTGGCGGCGGCAACGGCGGGGGACACCAAATGGGTGCGGCCACCTTTACCTTGTCGGCCTTCGAAATTTCGGTTGGAAGTAGAGGCTGAGCGTTCACCGGGCGACAACTTGTCGGGGTTCATTGCCAAGCACATCGAACAACCTGGTTCACGCCAATCAAAACCGGCAGCAGTGAAAACTTTGTGCAGTCCTTCACGCTCCGCTTGTTCTTTCACGGCGAACGATCCAGGAACAACCATGGCGCGCACACCATTGGCAACCTGTCGTCCTTCGGCCACGGCGGCCGCCGCGCGTAAATCTTCGATACGACTGTTAGTGCATGAACCGATGAAAACGGTCTGGACCGGAATGTCTTTTACCGAAGTGCCAGCGCTGATGCCCATGTATTCGAGTGCTCGTTCTGCGGCATTGCGTTCCACCGGATCGGCAAACGACTGCGGATCGGGGATAGTGCCATCGAGTTCAACGACTTGGCCCGGGTTCGTTCCCCAAGTAACGAAGGGACGCAATGTTGAGGCATCGATGTCAACAACTTTGTCGAAAACCGCGTCGTCATCGGTGGCCAATGTTTTCCAATAGGCAACAGCCTCGTCCCATTGCTCGCCCTTCGGCGCGTACAAACGATCTTTCAAGTAATCGAAAGTTGTTTGGTCGGGCGCAATCAAACCGGCTTTCGCACCGGCTTCGATTGACATATTGCAAACTGTCATGCGTCCTTCCATTGAAAGGGCGCGAATGGCCGAGCCGCGGTATTCGATGATGGATCCAATGCCGCCACCGGTTCCGATACGACCGATGATCGCCAAGATGATGTCTTTGGCGGTAACGCCTTCAGGCAATTCACCTTCAACATTGATAGCCATAGTTGAGGGTTTTGTTTGCGGAAGTGTTTGCGTGGCCAAAACATGTTCCACTTCGCTGGTGCCGATACCAAATGCCAACGCACCGAATGCGCCGTGCGTAGCGGTATGACTATCACCACAAACGATGGTCATGCCGGGCAATGTGAGACCTTGTTCCGGGCCGATGACATGCACGATTCCTTGACCGGCGGTGCCCATCGCATGTTCCAAGATGTTGAATTCCGCAGTGTTAGCGCGCAGTACTTCAACTTGTTTGCGCGAGATGGGATCAGCGATGGGCTTATCGATATCGGACGTGGGCACGTTGTGATCTTCGGTCGCCACCGTTAATGCAGGTTGACGAACCGAGCGACCATTCATTCGCAAACCGTCAAAGGCTTGCGGTGATGTGACCTCATGGACGAGATGTAAATCGATGTACAGAAGATCCGGTTCACCGGCCGCTGATCGCACAACATGTGCATCCCATATTTTTTGTGAAAGCGTTTTTCCTGCCATTGTTCCTCACTCTCAAGAGTTGCGTCTCAAATAATGAGATGCTAATCTTGCTCTATGGGACAGAGTGTAGGCGGTATTGGCGTACTCGACAAGTGCATGGACATCTTGTCCGCAGTCGAAGGTGGTCCCTGTTCCCTCAACGAATTAGTGGCCGAAACGAAGATGGCTCGAGCCACCTGCCATCGGCTGGCCTTAGGCATGGAGCGCCAAGGATTATTGCGCCGAGACGATGAAGGCCGTTTCGGATTGGGTACTCGTTTAATTGCTCTTGGACAACAAGCGGCGGACTCATTTCCTTTGGC
>JBEGMF010000055.1:0-42080 GCA_041183205.1 Actinomycetota bacterium
GTTATATCCGAAGTAAAGGCCAGCGCCGAGATGAAAACCAGTGTCACCGAGGACATCAACTTTTAATGAACGGGTTGATCCGTCTTCCAGCGTGCAATGCAAATAACCGCCCTGCAGACGACGGTTGTTCGGGTCATAAGCAAAATCCTGAACGACATCGGTAAAGCGAGTGACAGTGCCATCTGGGTGTTCCATGAATGACGATGTTTGCCGCTGACTAAAACCAGGAGCACTGGTATCGGCGACGTAGAAAAACAAGCCGTAGCGCGATCCATCTTTTCGTTGCATTAACGACGGCGACCAAATGAATTGGAAAGCAGCCGAACCCAATCCTTCAGTGGCTTCAACATCAGCCAACGGCTGGCCCACGTCATAGCGAACACCCCATGAGTGGTCACGGGTCGACACCCATGTTTCGGGTGTGATTTCGGTGCGCACACCATCGACTTCGACCCAACCTGATGCCACACCGATCTGGTGGTAGCGAACCAATTCGGCGGCTACGCGGTAGCCGTTGCGGTTATGCGTGCGATCTTCTAATGAACAGGGCAAGACCGATTCGAAAAGCCAATCAAAAGCAATCGGTTGCGTGTCGTTGGGCTCGCAAATGAAACGAATTTTCGAAAGCGGCTCCACAATTTCATAACGGATTGGGCCTGCACCCATGCGTTCGGGATCGTCGGAAAGTCGACGCGAACCACGAATGGTGATTTGCTCTTTACCCCGTGAGATTCCGGTGTAGCAATCCATCACATTGCGATTGGCGTATTTCCCAAGGCCAAATCCCAATTGCAAACTTCCGTCTTTGGCCATTGCCATGGCGCAAACTTTTTCCGTCCATGACGGATCGCTGGTGCCAACCACGGCGACCGTGTCGACAATCTGATGACGAAACCACTCGTCGCCTTCGGTTAAAGGACCGATCGGATTTGGCATTGTTCCCCCCGGAAATTGTTGCCCGAACTTGTGTTTAGTAAAGCCAGCGCGAAAGCGCTTCGATAATGCAGGCCGGTTTGGCGCCACCGTCAATTTCGATGGTGATGAGCATGCGAGTTTGTAAACCGCCAGGCACATCGGTGACTTCAATGATTTCTGCACCGGCGCGCACGCGCTCCCCTACCTTTACTGGCGAAGGGAAACGCACTTTGTCGACGCCGTAATTAATTCCGGCAGAAAATCCTTGCACTTCAATGATTTGCGGCAGAAAGAAATTGGAAAGCGACATCGTTAAATAACCGTGAGCAATAGCCGCGCCAAACGGGCCGTCAGCAGCGCGCACCGGATCGACATGAATCCACTGATGATCGCCAGTGGCATCGGCAAACATGTTCACTCGGTCTTGTTCAATGGTGAGCCATTCGCTGTAGCCAAGATGCTTTCCAACATTGGCGCGCACATCATCAGCGCCGTTGATCACGGTTGTCATGAATTTTCTCCTTGTGGTGATCGTCCAGCGAAACGATCCAAAACTGTTTCCGCCTCGGAAATAATGCGTTGTACGAGTTCATCGGCTGACGGTAAATCATCGATGACACCGACAACTTGACCGGTCGGCAAAATTCCCGCATCAAGTTCACCATCACACAAAGTTGCCTTAGTGAGAATGGGCGTGTTGCCGGCCATGATGACCTCAGCCCAATTGAGGTCCATACGCTTTTTCATATCGCGGCCCTCTTTCAACATTTGCAACCATGACAGGCCGGTGTACTTGCGGAATTTGGCGGCATTCCACACCGCTTTGGGCGTCGCCGTGAGTGGAGATGCGTTATCCATTTGCTCAACTAACGGCGTAAGAATGACGCGATGCGGTGCACCATCAATTTTGGTGGTCACGATCGTTCCGGTTACCGCAGTGCCGAGGTATTCCTTTTTCACTTCCGATGGAACGGCCGAATCACTGGTGAGCAAAAAGCGCGTTCCCATTGCAATACCGCTGGCCCCGTAAGCAAGTGCGCTCACCAAACCACGGCCATCGAAATAACCACCCGCGGCTACGACTGGCACCGCTCCATTTACGACATCAACTACTTCCGGCAGCAAAAGTGATGTTGGAACCGAACCCGTATGTCCGCCGCCTTCACCGCCTTGCACCAAAACTGCGTCGACGCCCCATTCCATAACTTTTTCGGCATGACGTTTCGCGCCAATTGACGGCATGACCTTTACGCCGTGATCATGCAAATAGTCGATGAGGTCTTTTTTCGGCGCTTGCGCGAATGACGCCACGGGAATGCCTTCGGCGACAAGAAGTTTGAGGCGCTCTTTCACATCATCAGCATCGGCGCGCAGGTTGACACCAAACGGAGCACTGGTGCGTTGCTTTGTTTCAGCAATTGCCACCACTAACTCGTCATAAGTCATAGTGGCCGACGCGATAATGCCGAACGCACCCGCATTCGATGTGGCTGAAACGAGTTTCGGGCCCGCCACCCATCCCATACCGGTTTGCACGATGGGATAGCGAGAGCCCAATAAATCGCAGAGCGAGGTCTTCAGCGCCGGATGCATCTACGCCGCCGGTACTTCTCGATCGCGGAAACTCTTTGGATCTAAAACTTCACGCAACACTTGCAGTTCCTCATTTGTAGGCAGTCGCGTTTCGGCGACATCACCGATGACGAGTTCAAAACTACAAGCCGCTTTCACGTCTTCAACCGAAACACCGGGATGCACAGAAACCAAACGCATACGGTGATCGGGAGTGGCGAAATCGAATACTCCGAGGTTGGTCACTACACGGCGAATTTCATGGTGTTTTTGCACCCAATCACTCATCGTTGCGACTTTGTCGTAACCGAGACCCGAGACCGTGTCGACTTTTTCAACAAAGACTCGATCAGTTTGATTGCCAATGAAATATGTCGTGGTGTGATTAATGGTGTTGCCGGGAGCGCCGCGTACGCCGAGAAGTTGCGACTTCGGCTTTTCCCAGGGACCGATATTGGCGATGTTCTGGTTTCCATAGGCATCGATTTGGCTCGCACCCATGACGACATGGCGACGACCACCCCAAAGCGTGTCGAAGACCGAGCGGAACGGAATCCAACCCTCGATCTCTTTGTCGCTGCCGCCAATGGCCAAATTGTTGGCCACGAAAAATGCTTCGCCGTCACTCACTAAAAGATCGGGTTCGAACGTGGCGCGGGCTAGTCGCGCGCCCAACATCGGAATGGTGCCCATACCGGAGGCGAAAATTTCACCGTCACCGCGGAAAGTATCGGCCACGGCCGCCACACAAATTTCGGCCAAAGTGCAATCGCTCATCGCGCCGCCACCGCCTTTTGATAATCAGCTTCGGAACCAGACAAGTACTTCTCGACAAACGATGCCCATGCTTCGGGATCTTTCGCCGCATCGGCGTATTCCTTTTGGAATTTTTCGTCACGCTCATAATCGGGCTGACAATTGGTGAAATGTGCACCATTAGGAGCTTCGATGACACCATCAACCATTGATCGATTGATTTTCACTGTATGAAATGAACCCGCTTGAAAGAGTTCGGCGGTAGGAACGATTTTTTCCACGCTTAAGAATCGGCGTCCTTGCGCAGCGCCCAAAAATAAATCATCGAAATATAAATCCGGCCCTAAGAACTGCGCGTTGCCGCGTTCGTCAGCACGATTGAGATGGACAAACGCCGCATCAAGTTCAAGTGCCGGTACCGCCAAAAGTTCTTCACCATCGGCGTACGGGCTTTTGACCGTGCGTAGAAACGCATTGTTCTTCATGACATCAGAACCCAAACCGGCTCGAGTCGGCAGGAACGGAAGGCGTAACGAGGCGGCATAAAGGCCCCATTGCAACATTCCTTCGTCGTATTCAACAACTTCCGGAATCGTTCCGTTTTGACGAGCGAGACGGAAATGCGGCTCTAATGCAATTGAATCGAGCGAAACGAAACCATAAACGAGTTTGCGCACTTTGCCCGCTGCGCATAACAAACCAACATCTGGTCCGCCATAAGAAACGATCGTGAGATCTTTGAGATCAGAGCGCAAGAGGGCACGAACTAACGACATTGGCTTGCGTCGTGAACCCCAGCCACCGATACCGATGGTCATGCCATCCGAAAGAGTGGCGATGGCATCATCTTCGGTCATCAATTTCGATGACATTTACTTTTTCCCCTTTTCGGTTTTTGTTTCTCCTGCTGAGCCCGCTGATTTTCCTTCGGAGACGAAATCGTCTCGTAAATCATCGGAGACACCGGACAGATTTAATTCGAATGTGAAGCCTTGCTCAAAGCGATACGACTTCTTCACATCCCAAAGATCAATACCGTTCAAACTTTCCTTGGCGGCACGAATAACCGTGGGTGATTTCGACGCAACTTTTTCCGCCAAGTTACGCGTAGCGGAAACAAGTTCGTCACGCGGCACAACTTCCGAAACCGATCCCCAGGAATGCAACATTTGCGCCGTGGCAGTTTGCGAGGTGTACACCATCTCGCGCATCCGATGTTGCGGCACTAAACGTGAAAGATGGGTTGCAGCACCAAGGGCACCGCGATCAACTTCGGGTAAACCGAAATAGGCGTCGTCAGACGCAACGATCATGTCGGCATTGCCCACCAATCCGATGCCACCACCGACACAAAAACCATGCACCGCAGCAATAACAGGCACGGGGCAGTCGTACACCGCCGCGAACGCGTGATAGCAGCCGCGATTAGCGCCAATTAAGACATCAAAACCTTCGGTGTTCTGCATCTCTTTGATGTCAACGCCGGCATTAAATCCACGGCCTTCAGCGCGCAGAATCACCACTCGGGTGCTGCGATCGGCGCCGGCGGCCGTGATGACGTCGCCCAGTTCGAACCACTGGGCCACCGTCAATGCGTTGACGGGAGGACAATTTTGGACGACTTCAACAATGCCGTCAGTGCCACGATGAACTTCGATTCCCATAGCGAGCGACGCTAGTTGAGAATCCCGCAGCCGGTCAGATGGCAGCGGCAAAGTAGGGTTCATAACAGCGAAAGGGGGGTGTCGAGTGGCACTGCAGATTGATCTCAGCGGGACAGCCGTGCTGGTGACTGGCGGTACCAAAGGCGTGGGGCGAGGAATCGCACAGCGTTTCGATGAGGCCGGGGCCACTGTCATTGTTTGCGCTCGTAACGAAGCCTCCGAGCCGCTCCCCTCCCACTGGCATTTCCTCACCGCCGATTTACGCGATGCCGACGAAGCATTCGCCACGGTTGACGCCGCACGGGCGATCACTGGTCGTCTCGATTGCGTCGTAAACAATGCCGGCGGTTCACCTCCTGCCGACACTGCTACTGCGCCGCCGAAATTCACCACGCGCATTATCGAATTGAATTTGCTCGCCCCGTTTTTTGTTTCGCAACGCGCCCATCATTGGATGAATGAACAACCCAACGGTGGTTCCATCATCAATATCGGGTCGGTAGTTGCCACTCGCCCCTCACCTACCACTGCGGCCTACGGCGCAGCCAAAGCGGGAATGTTGCAACTCACCACCACCATGGCAATGGAATGGGCACCCAAAGTGCGCGTCAACACCATCACCGTTGGTTTAATTCTCACCGAGCAAGCCGAATTGTTTTATGGACAAGGTGAAGAACGCCAGCGCATTGAAGCGGGCATTCCTATGGGTCGTTTCGCAATGCCCACCGATATTGGCGACATCGCCGTGTGGTTAGCCAGCGATCAAGCAGCCTATGTAACGGGCGCATCCATTGAGGCGCATGGCGGCGGAGAGCGCCCACCAATTTTGGGATAGCCATGCCAACCAGAGATCAAGAAACAGACTTAGTACGCGATTGGTTGACCGAAGAGTTCGGCGGAAATGTTCAATCGTTATGGCGTCAACCGCGTTGGCGACCCGTTTGGTTTGCCGATGTTGAACGTGATGGCCAAGTACATCATTTAGTTATTCGTGGCGACCGCACCGATATGCCGTTGATTTTTCCGCTTGATCACGAAATGAAATTGCAAGCGCTGTTATATGAAAACGGCATTGAAGTTCCAAAAGTCCATGGCTGGATTGACGAACCAATGTCGTATGTGATGGACAGAGTTGATGGTCAGCAGAACTTTGAAAACACACCCGATAGCGAACGTCAATCCGCCGTCGATCACTACTTGCAAATTCTCGCTCGAATGCATGCACTTGATGTTGAGCAATTTGCTAACGCCGGAATTATGCGCGCGGCAAAGCCAAGTGGCTCATCAACCTTTGGCATGCAGCGCTATGAAGCGGTTTACCGTTCCACCAAAGACGGCTACGACCCATTCATGGAATTTTGTTTGGGCTGGCTGAAAAGAAACCCGCCGCAGTCGCAGGGACGAGAAGCCGTTATTTGTTGGGACTCCGGTCAGTTCCATCAAAAAGACGGGAAAATTGTTGCTGTTTTGGATTTAGAGATCGGCCATATTGGCGATCCCATGATGGATTTAGCCGCTTGGCGAATGCGCGACACCATCGTTGGCTATGGATCATTTCCCGAGTTGTATGCGCGTTATCAAGAACTCGCCGGCACCGAAATTGATCTCGACGCCATCATGCGTCATCACTTTGCCTTTACGCTCACTAATCAATTAGCCGTTGGTCAAGCCGTACGCACACCGCATAGTGAAACGGATCTCATGACCAATATGCAATGGTGCTTCGAAACAAATTTGTTTGCGACCGAAGCACTGGGCGAAATTTTGCAAATCGAATTGCCGAGTGTTGAGGAGCCGGTACTTGCGGAAAGTCGAGCCAAAGACGCCGTCGAACATTTAGCCGATGTTTTGCGTTCGCTATCAATTGGCGACAACGCCATCGAAGATGAGTACACGCGCTACCGCTTGCGATCGCTTTTCCGCGTGGCCCGCCATGCGTCACGCACGTTGGATATCGGTGATGAAGTTACCAATGCCGATCTGGATGATCTTGGTCAATTGCTCGGCAAGCGACCCGCCAATCGTCGTGAAGGCGATCAAGCACTAGAAGAGTTTGTAATAGCCGATGCTGAAACCGGCCGTTACGACGAACAACTGGTAGTGCTGTTCCATAAGCGAAACTTGCGGGCTCATCAATTGTTAGGCCCGCCCGGCTCGGCCATGGCGACGCATTTACCAATTCAAAGTTTTCGCACGCCTTAAGGGTGTTGACTCGAAACTGACACCACTTCGCCGGTCATATACGACGAATAATCAGAGGCGAGAAACACCATCACATTGGCGATTTCCCATGGCTCAGCGGCGCGACCAAATGCTTCACGTTGCGTGAGTTCTTTGAGCGTTTCTTCAGTGGTGGCTTTCGCTAAGAACGGATGCATCGCCAAACTGGGTGACACCGCGTTGATGCGCACGTTATGCGGAGCCGCTTCGATTGCTGCACAACGAGTGAGCGCCATAACACCTGCTTTGGCCGCGGCGTAATGAGCCTGTCCCCATTGCGCGCGCCAACCGAGAACCGATGCATTGTTCACGATGGTGCCGCCGCCATTGGCGTAGAGATATTGCATCTCGGCACGCATACAACGGAATGTTCCGTTCAGCGTTACGTCAAGGACAAGGTTCCATTGATCGTCGGTCATATCCACTAACGGAACTTCTCCGCCGAGGCCGGCATTGTTGATGAAAATATCGATGCCGCCCATTGCTGCCGCAGCACCGGAGACCAAATTTTGTACATCGTCTTCGACGGTGACATCACAAGGAATGCCCACAACGCCCAATTCGGCGGCTGATTCCGCGCACCGACGTTCGTGCTTGTCAGAGATCACCACGGTGGCGCCCTCTTCTAGGCAGCGTTTGGCGGCCGAAAATCCAATACCTGTTCCCGCCGCGGCGGTGACCAGTACACGTTTGTTTTGTAAAAGCCCGTGACCGTTGACGTATTCGGGGGCTGAGGTCATGCTGGTTCCTTCGGCAGTCCAAGAACGCGTTCGCCAATGACGTTGCGTTGCACTTCGTTACTGCCACCGTAAATGGTTTCGGAGCGAGTGAACAAAAACATCTTTTGATCAAGCGTGAGTTCGTAGGGGAAACCTTCGGCAATCTGCGATTCCATGCCGCCGATGTCCATGGCCAGTTCGCCTAAATCGCGATGCCATGTCCCCCAGAACAATTTTGAAATCGACGCTTCGGGCCCAGGAACGCCATCTCCCATTGATCGCAAACCGTTCCACTTCATTAACTGAAGACCGATCCACATTTGCGCGATGCGTTGACGCATAACTGGAGAGGAGGTGACACCGCGCCGTTTGGCTTCGGCAATAAGGCCGTCGAGTTCGCGTTCGAATCCGACTTGTTGCGCCAAAGTGGAAATGCCGCGCTCGAACGCCAGCAAATCCATAGCGACTCCCCAACCTTTACCGGCTTCGCCCACAATCATGGACGCATCGGTAACGGCATCGGAGAAAAAGACTTCGTTGAATTCGCCGCCGCCGGTGATTTGCACGATGGCACGCGTCTCAATGCCGGGCTGATCCATCGGCACAAGCAAGAACGACAAACCTTTATGACGTTGTGAGCCGGGCTCGGTGCGAGCAACGACAAAGCACCAATGGGAAACATGCGCCAGAGACGTCCAGACTTTTTGTCCGTTAATGATCCATTGGTCTCCATCAAGAATGGCTCGTGTTTGCACATTGGCGAGATCAGAACCGGCATTCGGTTCGGAATAGCCCTGACACCAACGCTCTTCACCGCGCAGAATTGGCGGAAGAAAACGGTCGCATTGCTCTTTTGTGCCGTGCGCAATCAATGTAGGGCCCAACAAGTTTTCACCCATGTGATTGACACGACCGGGCGCTTGGGCCCGTGCGTATTCCTCGGCCCAAATAATTTGCTGTGCAACCGTGGCGTTACGGCCGCCGAACTCACAGGGCCAACCAAGACCGATCCAACCCGCTTCACCTAAAACTTGTTCCCAGCGATCGCGAATCTCGAAACCAATTTCTTCATCACCGGGACCACCACGGCCCTTCAGCGATGCGTACTCACCGATGAGGTTTTCCGCCAACCATGTCTTGACTTCGGCACGAAATTCTTCGTCGGACACGGTGGAAACATCAATTGGCAAACCCATGGCGCACCTTCGTTGTCACTCGGCAGGGGTGGGACCATAAATCCTACGGGGCGCGCAAGGGTAAGGCCGACTCTGGCGGAAATATCTTGGGTGCAGCGGTTTTCGACGGGGATCAGGCGATCAGGAAATCTTGAGCACCCGAGCAGCGTTGTCATGTAAGAACTTCGGCCACACCGTGTCCTTGAAGGGAACATCACGCATTTCGGTCATGATGCGCTCTAGCGAAAGCCCCATAGGGAAATAGCCGGCGTAGATGACCTTGTCGGCGCCACGAGTGTTGGCGTAATCAATGATGCGCGGGTCGTAATGCTTCGGAGCAAAGGCTGACGTTGAGTAGTGCAGACCGGGCCACTTCAGCATGAGCTTCACCATGAGTTCGGTCCACGGTTGACAACCATGACGCGCCACGTAGGTGAGTTCTGGGAAGTCGTACATAACTTCATCGACAAGTTCGACATGTTGCACAGCGAACTTCAAACGAGGCCCAGGAACACCAGTGCAAACGAAAACCGGAATATCCAATTCACAGGCCTTCGCATAAATCGGATACATCTTCTTGTCGTTGATCGCTACCTGCGGGAAACAACCAGCGGGAAACATGCTGATGGAACGCACGTCATAGGTTTCATACGCACGAACGATCTTTTCAATACCCTTCATGCCTTCATTGGGATCGGCACCAACCGAACCAACAAAGCGACCGGGATAGCGCTTCATCGCTAATTCGCCATTGGAATCGCCTTCGGCGCCGTTACCTACGCCGACCATGCCAATAGCAACGCCCCATTTATCCATTTGCTCAAGCGTGTAACCAACGGGATCGGTGGTTTCGCGAACTTCTTTGGTTTTGTCCGGCGGCGCCTTGAACATGTATTCAGCCGGAAATTCAAATTCATCTTTTGATTGCGCATCTTTTGTTTGCTTGGTGATGAATTCGTATTGCGCTTTTAGATCTTGTGCCGGAAATCCGATCATGGTGTCAATAATCGGCACGTTAGTTGGCATTGCCATTTTTCTTTAATCTCCCCCTGCGGTTGTCACCGCTTCTGTCACTTTATGTCGTTTTCGCAACGACGAAATCACTCATACCAACGTATGAAATTCGAATACGGAAACTATGGCGCGCAAGAGGGACGGGCCCCCCAACCCGTCCCTCAAGAACTTGTTTACCGAACTCAGTTTCGACCGGCGATGCGATCGGCTTGTTCACGCTGTTCGAAAATCAAGCGAATGAGCCAGTAACGGAAGTACCGGCGCACTGACATGACAATGAACAACGCGGCGCCGACGACAGCAAGTACCAAACCGAAGTTGCCCATAGCGACAAGGTCAGCGGTCTTGGCGTTTTTTCCGCTACCAGCCAAATTGAGCCAACTTACGAGCGCGAGCACAATGCCCACGATCATGAGTAAGGCGCCAATGATCAGCCATGAGCGCTCTGGATTGGCGCGTCCTCCATCGACCTTCATGTTGTCGACTTCCGTTTGGAATTCCTGGAGTCGTGCTGACGGTTCCATTCGTTTTTCTCCTTGGTTGCTCAGCCGTGCGATGCGCCGCCGAGATAGGCCTCAGTTAATTCTTCGGCAATCTCTGCGGGCGGTCCGGTACGTGTAATGCGTCCGTGCAACATGATCGACGCAACGGTCGACACGCCCAGCACGGCTTGGGCGAACTGCTCTACCACGAGAATGGAGACGCCAGACTCGGCTAACTCGGCAACTCGTTCGTAGAGTTCTTCAACGATGATCGGGGCAAGGCCCATCGATAATTCGTCGAGAAGAAGTAACGCAGGATTTACCGCAAGGGCGCGGGCCATAGCCAACATTTGTTGTTCGCCACCCGACATCGTTCCGGCAATCTGCTTACGACGCTCTTTTAAACGCGGGAATTGCGTAAAGGCAACATCCAAAACATCGTTCATCGATGCGCCGGCATGAGTGAACATGCGCAAGTTTTCGGTCACTGTGAGGTTCGGGAAAATTCCACGACCTTCAGGAACCAAGCAAACACCAGCTCGCGCCAATGTGTCGCTCGAAACGCCGTTCACTTCGCGACCACTAATAATTAACTGCCCGCCCGAGGGTTGAATCTGTCCGGAGCAAACACCCAAGGTTGTGGTTTTTCCTGCACCGTTGGGACCGAGAAGTGCATGCACTTCGCCGGCATTCACGGTCAGGCTCACACCATGTAATACGTCGATGGTTCCGTAGCCACCGCGAATATTGCGTAATTCGAGAATTGCCGTCATGACGCCACCTCTTCGGTTCCGAGATACGCCGCTTGCACCAAGGGATTGTTTTGCACCTCAGACGGAGTTCCGGTGGCGATAATCGAACCGAAATCCAATACATAGATGTATTCGCAGGTTCCCATAACAAACGACATGTCATGTTCAACTAACAACACTGCTAATCCAGTGGAAACTAAACGACGCAAAAGCGACGCCATTTCTTCGGTTTCTTCTTCGTTCAAACCAGACGATGGTTCGTCGAGCAACAGAAGTTTTGGATTGGTTGCTAAAGCACGGGCTAACTCAACTAAACGAGCCGTACCTGTTGGCAACGTTCCCACCATGAATTCGGAAACATCAGTTAAGCCAACGCTTTCCAAAATTTCATCGGTGACTTGCTTAGGATCAAAACCAGAACGATCCCAAGTCTTCCGCTGTTCAGCGGCGACCAAAATGTTTTCGCGCGCTGACAGCGAACCAAACACTTCAAGTTTCTGGAACGTCCGTGCAATACCCATGCGAGCACGTTTGAACGGTGTCTTGCCGGTGATGTCTTTTCCATCAAAGTGAACGCGTCCAGCCGTTGGTTCTTGCAAACCAGTGATGACGTTGAAGAACGTTGTTTTTCCGGCGCCGTTCGGACCGATGAGGCCCGTTACCCGACCCGGTTGCACATCCAAACTTGCTTGCGAAACCGCCTGCAAAACACCGAAGCGAACAACGATGTCACGTGCTTCTAAAAGTGCGCTCATGATGCACCTCCAGTCGGAACCATTGGATGTTCGTCAACTTCATCGGTGATATCGAGAACACGATCAAGTTGCGCGATCTTGTCCGGAGTAAACGGACGGGTAATACCCATATCGCCAATTTCGTCTTTGCCGATATTCATTTCTCGTTCTTTGGCGACCATCAAGGCTTTCTCTTCGCGCGCGTCCGCTCTCCATGGCAAGAGACCGGCAAGGTCTCGTCCGGAGTAGAACACCGCTCCTTCCGGTCGGAAGGCCATCGCAACAGCCGCGATACCCGGACCAATCAATTCGACAGCAGTTAACCAACTTGGTTTACCGAGCAATTGATAGAGCGCAGGGAACGATGCCAAACCGATAACACCCATAAACGCAGCTACCGGATAGCGAACACCTTGAACCGCCAACAACAACACCAGCGGTAGGCCGGCGAAGAGCGGGAATGAATCGACGGAGAGCGCGCCTTTTTGTAGACCGAACAAACACCCAGCGAAGCCGGCCATTGCACCCGACAACATGAACACTGTCATCTTGGTGGTGGTGAGGTTCACACCAACGGTTGCCGAAGCAGCGGGTGAATCACTAAGCGCAATCCAACGACGGGCCCAGCGTGTTCGACGTAAGAGTTCTAATAAGAAGAACATGATGGCGAACACGATGACCAAGAACATGAGGAATGCTTTTCGGTCAACGGCATCAGTACTTAGACGGAAGCCAAAAATTTCCAATGGCTTATAGAGAATGCCAGTTGCACCCGGATCGATCATGTTCGGATGTCTGACGATGACTTTGTCCGCGAATTCCGCGAACGCCATCGTGGCCAAGGCTAAGTACAAACCTTTCAAACGCAACGCAGGTAATGCGATGACAAGACCAAGCGGTGCACAAACCAACATCACCCACAAGATGCCAATCGGATCGCCGTTTTGTCCGCCGAAGTGACTGAACAACACCGCACCGATACCGGCAATGGCGAAGTTGGCGAAACTGACCTGACCGGCCCAACCAATAAGCGGAACCAGCGACAACATGATGAGGCCGGTAACGAAATAACTGATGCCGTAACCAAGCCAACCGGCCGAACGCTGTCCAAAGTTGGTGCCGCTAAACCACGGAATCCAACCATTCGCCCAAGCGCCAACAATGGCGATCATGACAAGTGCGCCAAGACCGGCTTCCCATGGTTTGGTGAGACGTTCGGTGCGCTTGGTGAGACGAATCTTTCCGGTTTCCAAACGAGCTTGTGGCAAGAACAAAAGTGCGATGAACAAAATCACCGCTGGAATGGCTTCGTTTGAATATGTCCATTCCTTACCCCAACTCATGAACGTGCTGGAGAACGAACTGGCAAGACCAATGATGAGGCCACCAACAAACGCCATCGGAATGCTCTTCAACTGCGCAATAGCGGCGGCGGCAGACGCAACCACGATGACAAGCGCCAGGTTGTCAACGACCATGCCGGATTCAGGCGCAATGAGGATGCCAGCGAGACCAGCGGTCATACATCCGAGCGCCCATGACGCACCCGAAACAACTGATGGCTTGGCACCAGTAAGACCAGCGAGGCTGCGACTATCCACCACAGCGCGCATCGAAATTCCGAGACGAGTGCGATAGAGCAACCAACGCAAGAACACAGCAACAGCCAGCGCAACAACAACGGTGATGATGCGATGCCATGTGGCAACCACATCACCAATGCGGACACCTTCTGTGTCTTTAAAGAATTGCGGCAGTGTGCGCGGTGTTGTGGGCTTCCAAATGGTGAGGGTGAGACCCATAAAGGTGAGCATCAAACCCACCGTCACCATTAACTGCACAACTAATGCGGCGTCGCGTAGTCGCCGCATGATTAATCGATCTAAAAATATGCCAATTGCAGGCGCAACTATTCCGAGCGTGATGATGAGCGCCAAAACAACTGGTACTCCGTTTTTGGTTACTAATTGCCAATAGAAAAACGCTAGGAAACACCCGATTGCGGCGTGAGAGAAATTGAAAATACCGGTCGTCGCATACGTAACAACAAGACCACCGGCGGTGATGGCGTAGGCGCCACCAAGCGCCACACCCACCACAAGCCAAGAGGAAATATTGCGACTGTCTAAGGGCTTACCGCCCCAGTTCTGAACAACGATCCAAATGATGATCGCCGCCACGACAAGTGCCGATATAAGCCGTGGACTGAACTTAAACCGCATATTCCCCCCTGGTGCGGATAAATGAACTTCGGTTTGGGAGCCGACACTCGCCGGCCCCCAAACCAACTACCTACACATTCCGACATGCGGAATGTTTTGTCTTACTTAACTTTGGTTGCTTCTTGAACCGGGTCGATGTTCACGGTTTCGATGTTGCTGGCTTCGCAATCCAAGGTGCCAACCTTCGTCGGGTATGCACGCTCGAACTTGCCATTGTTGGCTTGCATGACCACGAAACAAGGTGAGAACACCTTCGGGCCAGTGCGCTCGCCAATCCAGCCGCCTGCATCGAACTTCAGTGTCTTGATCTTCTCAAGCACTGCTGCACGAGTGATGGCGTTTGGTCCGTCAGCGGCGACGATTTCGTCAACTGCTTGCGCGAACGCCATTGCTGCTTGCCAGGCCTGGGCACCGAATGAATCGGGCTTGCCGCCAACGGCATCAACATATTGCTGTGCAGCCTTGTTGCTCGACGCTTCTTCGAACGGAATGAACTGCAGCCACACATAGGTGCCGGTCACTGAAGCGCCTTCATTCTTAAATGCTTCGGTGTAGCAAGCCAATGAACATGCCCAAACCTTGACGCTGGAGAGGCCTTGAGCAGCCGCTTCCTTGCGCATCTTGGTCATGGCAACGTCATTTGAACCGTTGTAGACGTAGGTTCCGTTTGCCGACTTCACAGCCTGTACAAATGTGTTGAAGTCAGCCTGCGGTGCGCGGCCCGAAACTTTGTAGGCGTCAGTGAAGTTCACGCCAGCCTTTGCTTGGGCAGCAATTTGGTAGGTGGCTGATTGCACGGTGGTGGGAAGGTCACCAGGAACCATGAAGATACCGGTGAGGTTTGGTTCGACCGTCTTGTAGAACTTGGTCACACCAACCATGGCCTTCAAATCACGAGCGCCAGTGTTGGTGCCATTGCAAGGCTCGGCTACCGCCTGGAGAATCCATGCTTGTGGTGCGCACTGTTCGTTGACATCGTTTGCTAACGCAGCGAAGTCAGGAAGACCAGTTGCTTTGCCCGCTTTATCGGCGCAGTTGCCAAGCACTGAAACGTCTGGGTTGAACAACGCGTTGCCGCCGACCATGGCCAGCGATGTTTGACACGCTTTGATCATGCCGTTCTTTGACTCTTCAGCATTGAGTTTCGAGTCGGCAACTTCAACCTTGAGTTGACGACAGCCAACGCCACCATTGGCATTCACAAACTTGGCGAATGCATTGACAGCGTCAACATTGCCCTGGAACAAACCAGGTGCCAACGGTGAACCAACATCGGCCATAACGGTGATGGTGATGGTGTCGGCGGAGACACCAACTTCGGTGGCTTCAAGAGTTGCGCCGGTACATTTCTTATTTACCGACGCACCCTCATTGGTGCTATTTCCGGAACCTTCATCGGAACCACTGCGACCACAACCTGCGGCAATTAAGCCGAGGGTCAATGCCGCAATGATCACCGAAGTTCTCAATCGCTTCACTAGGTTTCCCCCCTGAGTAGATGAAGTGTGACTGGCACCATAGACCAAATTTTGAGCCCATGTGACCAGCATCACAATTCTGACGGAGTGTCAGATTTTTGTTTCGCTCGTGCTAGTGAGTGGGCCTCGAAATCGAACCCACTTCGAACCTAGCGGACGTGCAAAAAGCCAGTATTTAACAGGTAATTCCGCCGTCCATCACCACGGTGGTACCGGTGACGTAACGGGCCTCATCGCTGCCCAAATAGGCATACAGACTGGCCAGTTCGGCGGGCGATCCGATCTGCACATTGTCTCGCGACATCTTGCGCATACGGCCGAAATCAGCGTCAGCCGGCGGGATGAATTGCGTGTAGAGCGCAGTCTCCACACCACCTGGTGCGACGGCATTGATTCGAATCGGGGTGTCGTATTCGGTGGCCAATGCGCGGGTGAGCGCACTCACACCACCTTTTGACGCGCAATACGCCGCGCTCCATGGTTGTCCCATTAAACCAGCCGTCGATGCAGTGTTAATAATGACGCCATGACCGCGCGCAACCATCTGCGGTAGCACGGCGCGACACATATAGAACGTTCCGTTCAAATTGACAGAAACGATTTTGTCGAAACGCGCCGGATCAACATCATCTGATTTATCAAAACCACCGATGCCGGCGACATTGCATAACACGTCAACTTGACCAAACTTTGTCGTCGTTTCGTTAATGGCTGCTTCGGCTTGTGCCCAACTGCTGACGTCGCATGCAATCGCAATGGCGTTGCCGCCGATTGCTGATGCCGTTGCTTGCGCGTTTTCCAAATTGAGATCTAAACACGCAACGTTTGCACCTTCTGCGGCCATTCGTTCGGCAACACCGCGGCCGATACCCGACCCAGCGCCAGTAACAACAACGGTTTTTCCTACGTATCGCTGTTCCATTTTCCTTCTCGTTTTATTTAAGTGTTTATTGGTTTTCTTTAGGGCTCACTGATGGTGAGAACACCACGCGCGGTGACGCCTTCGTGCATGTCATGCACTGCGTCATGAAAACCATCTAACGGATACGTTGCGGTTACTAATTCGTCCAACATGAATTCGCCGCGACGGTAGAGATCAATGATTTGCACCATGTCGCTATGCGGACTGTAAGAACCGGCGCGACAACCAATGACGGCGCGCTCGTTTTGTGTGAAGCGTTGGTACGGCAAAGTGAAGGTTGCGTCACCACCAGGTGTGCCAATGATGACAACCGTTCCACCCCAATCCAACATTTCAAGCGCGTTCGACGTAACAGCCGGATGACCGACAACGTCGTAGACCCAATCAACGCCACCGGCATTGAAGGGACCGGACAGTTCGGTATCGGAATACGGAACTAAGCGACGTACTTGTTCGACAATGTCTTCGGCGCGGCCATCAAGGAAGTCCGTCGCACCAAATTGACGCGCAAGTTGCTCTTTGCCGGGTTCAACATCGATGGCGATAATGCGAGATGCACGCTTTACGCGCAGTGCCTGAATGGCATTGAGGCCAACACCACCGCAGCCGTAAACGACGGCAGTATCGCCGACCTGCACATTGGAGCGATACATAACCGCACCGGCGCCGGTCATAACTCCGCAACCAACGAGACATGCCGAGGTGAGGGGTACATCTTTGGGAATCTTCACTGCTTGGAACGCCCGCACCACGGTGTATTCGGTAAAGACCGAAGCGGCAGCAAAGTTCCAACAAGGATCGCCATTCAACGTGAATGGTTGCGCCATGTTGCCGAGTGTTTGGCGACAACGAGTCGGCTTGCCTTTCGCACATGCCTTACAAACTCCACACGCGGCCAAAGTTGAAATGATGACGTGATCACCCGGTTGCACGTGAGTTACGCCCGTGCCAACACGCTCAACGACGCCCGCACCTTCATGTCCGAGCACTGCCGGAGCAGGCCAACCAAACGCGCCGGAAGCAGCAGTGATGTCGGAATGACAAACGCCAGCCGCAACGATACGAACAATGACTTCGCCCGGACCTGGATCACGTACTTCTAATCCGTCGAGAACTTCGGCTCCTTCGCCGGTGTAAACGATGCCTTTCATTTTCCCCTCCTAAACGTGTTCGGTTACGAACCCCAGATAATTGATTGCCATTCGGTATAAGCATCGAGTCCCCAACGACCACCGTCGCGACCGATACCTGACATTTTGAATCCGCCAAATGGCGTTTCATGATGTGTTTGCACGCTGTTGATACCAACGCGTCCGGAACGAACTTGCTTGGCAACTTCGTAAGCGTTGGGAGTGTCCGCACCAAAGACATATGAGAACAATCCGTAATCGCTGTCGTTAGCAATACGCACGGCATCATCGACACTGTCGAAGGGAACAACCACAACAACTGGGCCGAAGATTTCTTCACGCACCGGTGACATTCCGTTGTTGCAACCCGCCAACAATGTTGGGCCGACATAAAAGCCCTTGTTCATCGGAACGTCGCGACCGTCAACAACAACTTCGGCGCCTTCGGCAATACCGGCTTCGATATGGCCCAAAATGCGCGCTTTTTGTACGCCAGAAATAACTGGGCCAACTTGCGTTGCCGGATCGAGCGGATCGCCAACCTTTAATGCTTGCGCCGCTTGCGCAAGACGACTTACTAATTCGTCGTAGCGCGCGCGATGCACAATGACACGAGTCGGCGCCGTGCAGATTTGTCCGGAATGGAACGCCCACACACTGGCAATACCAGCAACGGCTTTATCCATATCGGCATCTTCTAAGACAATGCAGGCACCCTTGCCGCCGAGTTCATGCAATTGACGCTTCATGGTTGGCGCGCCGGCCGCAACAATTGATCCACCGACGGCTGACGAACCAGTGAATGACACCATGTCAACATTCGGATCACTTACTAAGTTCGCACCGGCCGCGGCACCCGAACCAGTAACGATGTTGACAACACCTTTCGGGAAACCAACGTCATCAAGAATTTTCGCTAATTCAATGACACAAAGCGGATCTTGTGGCGCTGGTTTCATAACAACGGTATTGCCCGTTGCTAATGCCGGTGCAATTTTTCCAACCATTGATGTTGTCGGAAAGTTGTACGGCGCGATACAGGCAACAACACCAACCGGAACCTTGCGCGCATAACCAGCCATCAATGCACCAGCAGCTAACGGCGTTGTACCAATTGGTTGCGGCGGTAACGCCACATTGAGATCTTCTAACGCACCTTTGGCATAGCGATCGAAACGCGAAATCGCGACCGGAATTTGCATAAGCGAACCAACAGATGATGTTGCGCCGGTTTCGCTAATGACTAACGGAATGAGATCAGGGGTGCGCTTGGCTAATTCCGCGCCCGCCTTTGCTAACAACGCAGAACGTTCCTCGGGTGTCGTGCGACTCCACGATTCGAAGGCTTCACGTGCTGCAGCTGAGGCACGCGCAACATCATCAGCAGATGCTTCAGGCGCTTGGGCCACAACCTCCTCGGTTGCCGGATTGACAATGTCGTATGTTCCGTCACCGCCGGGAACCCACTCCCCGCCGATGAGTTGTCGAAAGTCTTTGTTCGATGCCATGGCGCCGACGATAGGCCACGAATTGGCCCTCCGTCAGAACGAAAGCGGCAAAAGGGGTGTAATCTGACAAACTGTCAGAAACACCGGAGGAAGGATCTGCGATGCTCGACGAGATCATTAAGGGCGGCACAGTGGTTGATGGCACCGGCGCAGAACGCCGAGTTGCCGACATCGGAATCAAAGATGGTCGCATCGTGGCCATTGGCGAGATCAACGATGACGCAGAAATCATCACCGACGCCACCGGCAAAGTTGTGATGCCGGGTGTCATTGATGCGCATACGCATTACGACGCGCAACTTATTTGGGATCCAGGTGCATCCCCTTCCGCCAATCACGGTGTCACCACAGTTATCGCTGGCAACTGCGGGTTCTCGCTCGCTCCCCTGCGTCCCGATCCCAAAGAGGCCGAGTACTTGCAAGAGATGATGTCGCGCGTTGAAGGCATGCCTTTGCCGGCGCTGCGACAAATCGATTGGAACTGGGAAACCTTCGAGCAGTACCTCAATCAATTCGAGGGACGCATTGCGGTGAACGCAGGCTGGATGGCGGGACATTGCGCCATTCGCCGTTATGTCATGGGCCCCGATGCGGTTGGCAAGGAAGCCACCCCAGAACAAATTCAACAAATGGTGGCGGAACTGCGCAAAGCCATTGAAGTTGGCGCTCTCGGATTTTCCTTTACGAAGTCGGGTTCACATAGCGATGGCGACGGACAACCTGTGCCGAGTCGCTGGGCCACTGACGAAGAATTAATGGAACTTTGTCGTGAAGTAGGTCGTCACGAAGGAACATCGTTAGAAGGAATTGTTCCCGGTTGTTTAGATCGCTTCGCCGATGACGAAATCGAATTGCTGGCGCAATTAAGTGCTGCGGCAAAACGAGTAATGAACTGGAACGTGCTCACGATTGATAGCCGTGAACCAGATCGTGCGGCGCGTCAACTTTCTGCGTACGACCGTGCCCGTGAATTAGGTGGACGCGTTGTTGCGCTCACTATGCCGGTGCTGGTTCCGATGAACATGAACTTCAGCACGTTCTGCGGAATTTGGCTAATTCCTGGCTGGGAAGAAATCCTTCGTTGCCCAGTTCCGGAACGTATTGCTCGTCTTTCCGATCCGGAAATTCGCGCCAAAATGCTGGCCGCATCGCATTCAGAAGAGGCCGGTGTTTACCGCCGTTTGGCCGACTGGGAGGACTACGTCATTGGTGACACGTTCTCGGCAGAAAATGAAGGTTGCTCAAACCGCGTAGTGAAAGACATCGCCGCCGAACGTGGCACCACCCCATTCGACACGTTGCTCGACATTGTGGTGGCCGATGAATTGCGCACCGTTTTGTGGCCGGCACCTAAAGATAAAGATGATGAATCATGGCGTTTGCGCGTTGAAACGTGGAACGACGAACGAGCAATGATCGGTGGATCAGATGCGGGTGCGCACCTCGACCGCATGTGCGGTGCAACATTCCCCACCCGTTTCTTGGGCGACATGATTCGCGGACGCAAACTTGTTTCGTTAGAACGCGCCGTGCAACTCATCACTGAAAAGCCAGCAGAACTGTTCGGCTTGAACGGACGAGGCACGCTGAAGGTTGGCAACTACGCCGACGTTGTGGTGTTTGATCCCGAAACAATCGGTTCAGAAAACGCACATATGGTTGCCGATCTTCCTGGTAACTGCGAACGACTCACCGCCGACTCATACGGCATTGAACGAGTGCTCGTAAATGGAAAAGCCGTCATTGTTGACGGCCAACCAACCGGAGTTACTTCCGGAACAGTGTTGAAGTCAGGGAAGGATACCTACACGGTCCTTCCCTGACCGTTAACACATTTCGTTAAGCGCTAACTGGGGTGTCAGCTAAAAGACGTCCGAGATGAATTAACGACTCAGACGTTCCGCCCAAGAACAGTTCTTGCTTCTTGGCCCACAGGTAATAGCGATGCAACGGATAATCGCGATCGACGCCAACACCACCATGTAAGTGGGTTGCACCGCGCACGACGCGCTGTCCGCCTTCGGCTGCCCAATACTTCGCTGACGAAGCATGTTCACCCGCATCAAGGCCGGCATCGATACGCATCACTGCTTGCCATGCGGTTAAACGAATGGCTTCTGAATCGATACGAGCATCAGCGGCGCGTTGCGCAACGGCTTGGAAGGTTGCGATCGGGCGATCGAACTGCACGCGCTCTTTCACATATTCCGCCATGATTTCAATGGCCTTTGCGGTCACGCCGGTCATAACAACCGATTGTGCAGTGAGACCAAGTTGAATTAAGCGGTCAATGCTTTCCGAGCCAGCAATCTTTTCGGCCGGTGCATTGTTGAAGGTGACTTTGCCGTCGGGGATTCCGTCGGTTGCGTCTTGACGTTCAACAGTGACACCACTGGCTTTTGCGTCAACCAAATACACACCATCAGTGGTGGTCACCAAGAATGCATCGGCAACCGTTCCGAAAGGAACGCAAACCTTTACACCGGAAATGGTGTTTCCACCGGCGATGGCCGGCGTGTAAATCGAGCCTGTCGGTTCGTGAATGGCAACAGTGATGATGCGTTCTGCAGAAGCCAAACCATCAAGATGATTCGGTGCATGCACGCTCAAGAACGGCGCAACCATTCCCATAACCGGAACGGCAGGAACCTGGGCCACGGCACGACCGATTTCTTCCAACACGATGGCAACTTCGGCATAACCCATGCCGCCGCCACCATGTGCTTCATCGATACCGATGCCAACGAGACCAAGGTCGGCCAATTCACGCCAAAGCGCGAGATCGACGCCTTCGCCTTGTTCAATCTCTTTGAGATGTTCAAGGGTGCAACGGTCGGTGAGAACTCGGTTCGCTAAGGCGCGCAGTTCTTCCTGATCTGGTGAAAATGAAAAATCCATAACTAACTCTTTTACTTATCGGGCTGAACGCGGGAAGCCGAGTCCAAACATGGCAATGAGGTCGCGCTGCAATTCGTTGGTGCCACCACCGAAAGTCAAGATGATGGTGCCGCGAATGCCGGCCTCAAGACGGCTGCGCAATACAGCTTCCGGCGAATCTGCATCGAGATACGCACGTGGTCCGATGATCTCCATTAACAACTCATATGAGTCGAGGTAGAACTCGGTACCGAATACCTTCACGCTCGAAGCGTCAGCCGGGTGCAATTTCTCTTTCGATGCTGACCATGCAACTTTCCAGTTCGCAAGACGCAAGTATTCGAGTTTGGCGTGAACCTTGGCCAAGTTCATCTGCACCCACTCTTGATCGATAACACGACGACCATCGGGTAACAGGGTGTTTTGTGCCCATTCGCGCACGTCAGCCAAATGACGCTCTGGCATACCACTTGAACAAAGTGTGACGCGCTCGTGGTTCAACTGGTTGGTGATCAATCCCCAACCACCGTTTTCTTCGCCAACTAAGAACTTGGCCGGTACACGAACATCATCAAAATAAGTTGCGTTGATGTCATGTTCGCCCATCAAACGAAGGGGTTGGATGGTGATACCAGGTGTGTCCATCGGAACGATGATCACAGAAATGCCCTTGTGCTTCTTGGCTTCTGGATCTGTGCGAACAGCAAGCCAGCAGTAATCAGCGCCGCCCGCTAATGATGTCCACATCTTTTGTCCGTTGATGACGTATTCATCGCCATCGCGAACTGCACGTGTTTGCAGCGCGGCTAAGTCGGTGCCGGCGCCCGGTTCGGAATAACCGATGCAGAAGTGAATGTCGCCCGCCAAAATTTTCGGCAAGAAAAATTCCTTTTGCCAATCAGTTCCGTAATTCATGATGGTCGGGCCAACGGTGTTTAACGTCAGCATCGGCACTGGTGCACCAGCGCGCATTGACTCATCAAAGAAAACGAATTGTTCAATTGGACCGCGCGCTTGGCCGCCATATTCTTTTGGCCAACCGATGCCTGCCCAACCATCGGTGCACATTTGTTTCCACACGCGCTTGGTTGCTTCACCAATGCCGTGGCTGTGCGAAAGCTCTTCAACTGTTTTGTCGTCGAGCAATTTTGTGTAGTAGTCGCGAAGCTCTGCGCGCAGGGCTTCCTGTTCTGGTGTGTAGCCGATCTCCATGTCTGCGACAGTAGCCGCCGGTGATCGGCGTCACATAGCCGAAGAGCATGATTCACTAGGGGGATGGACGTGACCGGACTTCGAATATGGGTGGTCGGCGATGGGCCTCTGGCCGACGACATTCGTCATGAACTCACAGGCTTAGGAGCAATGGTCGTCGGCGACGATGAAACCACCATCGATGCCTGCGTTTTTGCCCCTTGGCAGAAATCGGCAATGACACCGATTCCTTTCGAAAATCTGACCGATGAAAACTTCGACCAAGCCTGGCAACAAACCATGGATTGGGCCGTGGCCACTTGCACGGAAGCCCGCAAAAAGTTTCAAAACGCCAACGGCGGAACAGCACAGGGTTCAGTTGTTCTCACCACTTTCACCACTGGATTCGCGGGCGGCTCGCACTATGCACACTGGGCCGCGGCGGCCGAAGGCGTGCACATCCTCACTAAATCAATTGCTCGCCAATGGGGACCCGAGGGCATCAGCGTGAATTGTGTTGCGCTTGCCCCCGAAGATGTTTTGGCCGACGCGCAACTTGCAGGACCAATTTCGATCGCAACGCCAGCAAATCCAAATGCAAAAGCGGCAAAAACAATTGCCTTTCTTTGTTCATCAATGGCGAATGATCTAGCGGGACAAACTCTGACCGTGGATGGTGGCATATGGATGTGAGTGCGCAACCAGTTGCCATCGTTACCGGTGCGGGACAAGGCGTTGGATTAGGTATCGCCACGCGTTTAGCCACCGATGGGTTTCATGTTGTTATCGCGGCTCGGCGCGCTGAAACTGGCGAACCGGCGGCGAAAAGTTTGCGCGCACAAGGATTGTCAGCGCAGTGCATTGTCACTGATGTAACGACGCGTGAATCAATTGCTAATTGCGTGAAAGAAACACTCGCGCTTTATGGTCGCTGCGATGCGATGATTCACAATGCATTCGCTGGCGGACAAGCCAGTCGATTAGAAGAAACACCAAGTGATGTTTGGTGGCAAATGTCGCGCACTGCGGTTTGGGCATCGTTTTGGTGCGCACAAGAGGCATTCGCATCGTTACGACAAAGTCCGCGTGGTCGGCTCGTCTTTGTCACTTCCCCGTCGGGAGTTGAAGGCAGCGCCAATATTCCTTTGTATTCGCCGGCAAAAGCGGCCCAGCGCGCAATGGCTAAAAGCCTGGCGCGCGAATGGGGACCGCATCAGATCACGGTGAACTGCATTGCTCCCGTTGCCGAAACTCCCGCTTTATCCAATGTTTTTACGCAGGTTCCCACATTGCGGGGTGCAATCGAAGCACGTACTCCCCTCGGCCGTATCGGTGATCCGGTCAAAGATATTGGTGGCGTTGTGTCGTTTTTATTGAGCGACGACGCCGGCTATGTCTCGGGACAAACCATCGTGTGCGATGGCGGATCTTTCCTCGGCCTCTAGGCGCAACCCACCTCACGCACTTACTAAGGTGAGTTCATGATTGAAATCCCATCCGGCAAAATCGTTTACGGCACTCAACTTCCGATCCAATCGCAAAGTTCGCTTTATGCAGCGAAATGGGAACCGACAGCAACACCGGCTGATCTTTTGTCAATTGCGCAAGCGGCTGATCGCAGTGGTTATTTCTATGTTGCGGTTTGCGATCACATTGTTATTCCTCGCGACAAAGCCGATGCGATGGGATTGTGGTGGCAAGACTGTCTCACCACACTTGGTTGGTTAGCGTCGGGCACGACAAAAACAGCGTTACTTAGCCATGTTTATGTACTTCCCTATCGTCATGCGCTGGTCGCAGCGAAAGGATTCGAAACGCTCGACTATCTCTCTGGTGGTCGTGCTATTGCCGGCATCGGCGCCGGACACGTTGAAGCCGAGTTCGACACGCTGGGTATTCCTTATGCCGATCGCGGAAAACTCACTGGCAGCAAACTTGCTGAATTAGCAACGGCAATGGAAAACACCTACGTCGATGAAATGGGTTCGTTGCCGCGTCCGCAACAAAGCCCTCGACCACCAATTTGGGTAGGCGGCTCATCGGCACCGGCAATTCGTCGCGCGGCGGCTTATGAAGGTTGGTTGCCGCAAGGTCCAGCCACTCGCGAGGGACTGGATCTTCTCGCCGCCACCCGAGAGAAACTGGGCAAGAGCGGCCCCTTTGCCGTCGGCCATGTCGTAATTCCCTATATCTATGTCGGCACGCCACGTTCAGACCGGCGTCAGCCTTGCTATTCGGGTTCCCCCGAGCAGATCGCCGAGGCGATCTTGGCTGATACCCCCGCTGAGGTGAACCAATTGCAGGTGAAATTCGATGCCGATGATCCCGCTGAATATGCCGAGCAGGTGGAGGCATTCGGCACCGACGTGGGCCCGCTTCTGCAGCGCTAAACGAGGGGTATCGTTACCCCTTCGAGGCAAAAGGGGGAAACGTGGTTACTTCAGCGAAGGATTACCCAATCAAGGTTGGGACATTTCTATTCACCATGGTGGAACCTCATGAAGGGTATGAGGTCGCCTACAACCGCTGGTACGAACACGACCATTTCTATTCGGGTTGTTTAGTTGGGCCAAATGTTTTTGCCGGTGATCGCTTTGTCGCCACCAAGCGTTTAAAGAAACTGCGTTCGAAAAAGAACAACGACATGACACCCGATGTCATGACTGGTTCTTATTTAGCGGTGTATTGGTGGTTGAAAGACACCGATGAAGAAACAAACCGTTGGAACGTTGACAATGTCAACTGGCTGCATACCCAAGGTCGCATGTTTGCGCAGCGCGATCACATCCACACGCTTCTTTATTCGATGCGTTGGAGTGAACAACGCGATCCCAATGGTTGCACGATCGAACTCGGGTTAGATCATGGCTATCCCGGGTTAGTTGTGGTGGCCGGAGATCTCAATGAAGGCGTTACCCATGATCAGTGGGACGACTGGTTCCGCAAAAACTGGTTAGCACGCGCTTTCGACAAGAAATGGGGACCAGATTTAGTTGGTAGCGGAACAGTTATTCCGCTGGCCGATGATGCCCCCGCCGACGTTGTTCGACCGGCTGCTGGTCCACGTCGTTTCTTACAACTGCATTTCCTCGACCACGATCCCGAAAAGAAATGGGAAAAGGGTTACGGACAAATTGCGAAAGCAATTAATGAAAGTGGTTTAGCCACACATGTGTGGACCGCACCATTTCAACAAACAAATTTCGGTACTGACGATTTCACAGGAGACCTGCGATGAGCCTTCCTCAATTAACTGGCCAGAAAATTCTTGTCACCGGCGTTACCGGTCAAGTTGCTGGTCCCCTTGCCCGCAATCTCGTAGCGGCAGGAAACACCGTTTACGGAACATCCCGATTCGCCACCGAAGAGGCGCGCGAAAAAGTTGCCGATGACGGTGTTATTCCCATTCAGATTGATATGGAAACAGCGTCTTATGACGAGATTCCTGATGGTCTCGACTACGTCATCAATATGGCCGTAGCGAAATCACAAGACTTTGAACGTGATCTTGCCGCTAATGCCGAAGGCGTGGCGTTCATGATCGAACGTGTCAAAGGTGTGAAAGCGTTTTTCCATTGCTCGTCGTGCGCAGTGTATGAACCCAACGGTCAAGAACCGCATAAGGAAACCGATCCGCTTGGCGATAATCACCGCAAGATGGGATTCATGCCCACTTATTCGATTTCGAAAATTGCTTCGGAATCAGCAGTGAAATACGCATCGAAACGATTTGGTGTGCCGGCCGTTATCGCACGTCTCGATGTTCCTTATGGCCCCACCCATGGTTGGCCACAAATGATGGTGACCTTGGCGGAAATGGGAATTCCCACACCGGTGCATCCCGAAGGGCCGAACACTCATTGCTTCTTATGGGATGACGACATGTTGAGTTCGCTTCCTTATTTGATTGCACAAGCCGATGTTCCCCCACCCGTTTTCAATTGGTGTTCACCCGAAATCGTGAGCGTTGAAGAATGGTGTCAGGAACTCACAAAACTCACTGGCGTTGAAATTCCCCTCGTGCAAACCGAAGCCTGCGTTCCGCCAAACCCGGTCGACGCATCAAAACTTCTTTCACTTGGTTGGGAACCGAAAATGTCATGGCGCGACGGCTTCCGAGAAATGTGCGCCACATGTTTTCCTGACAAATTCAAAGGATAAGCAATGCTCTCCGACGAAAAGATTTTGATCACCGGTCCGGCCGGCCAAATTGCGTTTCCGATGGCGCGTGATTTAGCCAAAGACAACGAAGTCTGGGGAATCGCTCGTTTTTCCGATCCCACTTCGAAGAAGATGGTTGAAGACGTCGGAGTGAAAACTCTCACAATCGATTTAGGTGAACCGGATTTTTCCGAATTGCCGGATGACTTCACCTACGTCTTGCATTTAGCGGTTGCGCAAATTCCTGGCTTCGATTTTGATGCCTCGATTCGCACAAACGCTGAAGGCACAGGCCTACTGCTACAACATTGCCGTAAAGCAAAAGCGGCGCTCGTGATGTCAACCCATTCGGTGTATCGACCACCAGCTGATGGTGATCCGTGGCATGTGTTTAAAGAAACTGATCCGCTTGGTGAGGTGAATGCCGCTCATGCGCCCACCTATTCGATGTCGAAAATTTCCCAAGAAGCAGTGGCCCGCACCTGCGCGCGCCTTTTTGATTTACCGGTAGTGATCGCTCGCATGAACGCCAGTTACGGACCCGATGGAACCGGCGGCTTGCCCATCATGCAAATGGACGCACTAATGGCTGGCAATCCCGTCACCACTCGTTGGGATCCGTGCATGTACATGCCGATCCATACCGATGACATCACGGCACAAGTTGAACCGCTATTAGCGGGCGCATCAGCCAATGAAGCAACCATTGTGAACTGGGCCGGCGATGAGCCAGCAAGTGTGCAGGAATGGTGCGCCTACATCGGTGAACTGGCCGGCATTACTCCGGTGGTGAACGCAGTGGAACAACCAGGAACGTTGCGAGGATCGGTTACCGATAACACCAAACGCATGTCACTCACTGGTCCGTGCAAAGTTGGTTGGCGCGATGGAATCCGCCGAGTATTTGAGCAACGTTACGGTTCCAAATGAGCAGAAACATTGTTATTACCGGTGCGTCTTCCGGAATTGGCGCGGCGTTAGCCGTTGAAGCGTCTCGTCGGGGCGATCGAGTGTGTGTTGTTGCTCGGCGCACGGAACGGTTGGCAGAAGTAAAGGCCCAATGCGAACAATTCGGGCAAAACCCAGTGGCCCTTACTGCCGATCTTTCTGATCTCGATGCAATTGACGGATACGCCACGCAAATGCTCGATGCACTCGACGGCCGTATTGATGTGTTGATTAATAATGCGGGCGTTCCCAAGCGACGTCGCACGACGGAACTCACCGCCGACGACGTTGAAGATGTCATGCGCATTAATTACTTCTCGCCCGTTCGTCTGACGTTGGCGCTGCTCCCCCATTTTTTGCAGCGCGATAGCGGCGACATCGTGAATGTGTCCTCAATGGGTGTGCATATGGCCGCCTTCGGAGTAAGTGCGTATTCAGCGTCCAAAGCAGCGTTGGAGTTTTTCACCGAAGGCTTATATGTGGAATTAGGCAACACCGGTGTGCGCGCTCATCTCTTTGTTCCCGGCACCACGCTTTCTGAGTTTTCTACAGAAAAGCCCGGCAACAATCCGCCTTTTCCTACTGATCCTGCAACTGCAGCCACCAGTGAAGAAGTTGCCATTTCCCTTTTGGATTCACTTAGCAGTAGCGACTTTGTTCATTTCACTTCTGCGAAAGAAGCAACAACCGCGCAAAACCGAAATAACAATGTCAATGAATGGCTCGCCACTATGCGCGGTGTCTTTGCAAAAATGTGAATCGTCAAAATTGAGGTTTCAACAAATCTCTAGTGTCCGACGCCAGACAGGATATTTCCTGTTAGCGATGGTCGCTTGACACCTAATTCTTCGAGTTGTTCATCAGTAAGCCTGACGACATCGTCATCTGAGAGATACCCGATTTCAAAAGTTTGAGTGCAATCGTTTGGATTCCACTCAATTTCGTGTTCAAAATAATTTTCAGGTTGACTTGAATTCCACGAAAATTGCTTTCCACATTTTCCGTCTTTCTTTGGCGCTTGACGAACAACCGTCTGGCTTTCCAGCCCAAATTTTTCAGCCAGCGAGTCGTATTTTGCCGTTCCATCCTCATAGATCCGAATTGAGCCGAGCCGAATTGGCCAAGTGGCTGGAACTGAGCCATACAGAAGTTTAGTTTCGATAGGCGTTGTTGAAGTTGTTGTCTCGTCGGGAGCTGATGTTGAATGCGAACCGAAAACAAAAATCACGAGAGTGACGACGAGAACCGCAACGACTGCGCTCAATGATCCAACTACCTTCGTTTTCTTTGTCATATATTTTTCACCCATCTCGGGACCAGTTACGAAACAAATCGCTTTAGGTGAGTTCCGTATTCAACGAAGTCGATTGGCCACATCATCTTGTAACGATCAGCGTTCCATTCGAATTGTTCAAAATGCAATGTGCAATTGCTGTTGTCAATCCCGAGAAAGCGAAAGACCGTTCCATTCGCACTCACTGAAGGAATGTCTTTGCCTTCAAACGCATATCTGAGTTTCGGATCTTCGGACCAACCTTTAAACGTATCCATCCGGACATTCCACAGATCAACGACAACTTCTTCATAGGGAATGTTGAGACGCTTCGCCAAACTCGTGGCTTTGACATTGCCATCATTGTGAACACTCACACGACCAAATTTTGGATCCTGCCGATCGGCAACTGTCTCTCTTTGCAGAAGGTTGTACCGTTCAATAACCCCCCGCATGATCGCTTTACGGCAACCCGTTGGAGAGTCTTCGGAAATTGCTACACCAGTCGATGGATAAGAACCGTCGTCGCGTGGGACCCAACTGGTTACCGGCGATCCGTTGCTATTAGACGAATAAAAACTCGCATCGTCAGAATCAATTTGTATCTGTTGAGACGAATTTGCGCTCGCTGGCGAATTCGAATGAAGCCGACCGAGCGTTATTGCACTACCGATAAAAACAATCACCACGACAATCGGTAAAACGATTTTCAAAATCTTCATGGGATATCAACTCTTCGGGACGCTATCCAAACGAAAAATGAAATAGCCGAACTTTTGTAAGTCCGCTTTAGAGATTGATACGGCGTTTTGGATTGACCAATTGAATTTCTCATACTCAACATCGCAAGTTGCAATATTGACTGAGCGAATTCGGTACGCCGTTCCGCTCCATTCGTCGAGACGATCGGGAACCGCCTGATTAATGAACCAATCCCATGAGTTATAGGCATACGACCGGCCGTTGTAAGATGCGGGCGGCTGCAAACGTCGATTGATATCGACGATTTCGTACTGCAATCCATAGTGCTCAGCGAGACTGCCGAAATCGATAATTGTCGGCGTCACAGCAATTTCGCCATAAAGTTCTGAGCGCACCGGCGCTTTTGATTTGCCTCTCGCCAACTTAATTGCGTCCATGATTTCGTCACCATCGAACGGGCACGTCAATTCTCGTTCGACGGGCACAGGTTTTCCGTTACTTACAATGACGCCATGAAGTTGCCCTGGAGGGCCCTTCACTTGACTTAGGAAATCAAAGTTCCGCATACCTGATGACGTTTCCTTTTCTGATAACGCAGTTGCTCGCCAAAACATCAGCGATGCAACCAACACCGCCACCACCGCTACAGGAATAATGATTGACACGAGATGTTTATTGCGTTTCATAACATCATCTCCATAAAAGTTTGTTAATTGGGAAATTGACGGACATGGTCACCGAACTCAACAAGATCGTCGGGGCTAAACCTTGATGAGTAACTGGGATCCCACTGAAACTGTTCGAAATGTATGGTGCACGTAGGGTTATCGATACCCACAAATCGATACACCGTTCCGGTCGCTGATTGCATCGGAATGTCTTTACCGTCGAAGAGATACCTGAATTTGGAAGTCGCGGACCCATATTCAGGATCGGAAAGTCCGTGTTCCCAAAGATCGACTACAACTTCTTCAGAAGGAATATTCAACTTCTTGGCAAGACGTGGGGATTCAACATTTCCATCGTTATGCACCGTCATACGGCCGCGCAGTTTGTCGAAGCGGTCAACTGAAACATCGTTTTCATACACCGCATAGCGTTCGATGATCCCGCGCATAAGCAATGAACGACATTTCGACGGTGAATCAGTTGCAATAGGAATGCCTTTAGAGAGAGGAGACACATTGGATATGGCCGAACCACTGAAACCTGAGGAGTTGTAACTTGACGTGGCCGACGGCGTCATCGGAATGGAGTAATTGGACTCGTCGAGACCGGGAGGAATAGTTGTTGTGGTTTCGAGGGAATTTGAATGAAGCCGACCGAGTGCAACCGAACTTCCGATAAAAACAATCACCACGACAATCGGCAAAACGATTTTCAACACCTTCATGGGATCGCTCCCCCTGTTTTGTTATGTGAATTGTTTAACCTCGCCACCGTGGCACCTGTTAAGAATTATAACAATGCCTGTCAATAGGCACTCAGGCGATACTTTGCTTCGCGGCTCACGTGCATCTAAAAACTCAAATGATTATCAGGATGCAAGAGTGCGACTTGGGCTTCGTTCGGTATGCACATCGCAGCCTTATGTTTAATGGCTAAATGACTCAACACGCCTAGGAAAAACTAGGGTCAAGGGCACAATCAGGGTCATCTGATGTCCCTTCGAGAACATGAAAAGCGTGCACGGTGTCATCGATCGCAGTGCCGTCAGCGAGTGCCCCGTTGAATAACCAGCGACCGAAACCTACCTTGTCATCACTGGAAAGTTTTTGAAACTTACTCGGATCACTCTTAAAGATCTGAACCGTGAAATCTCCATTTTTAAAATCGAACGAAGTGAATTGGAAGACATATCCACGTTCACTATTCAAATCTCGCATGAATAATCGGAGATTGCTTTCATCATTGCTGAAATAATCGAAGATCATCGCTTTACTGACGTCTGGTCGATTGTTCACGGTAAATCTAAATTCCGGATGACAGTATCCCCAATCATTTTGGTGGGTTTCAGATCGGATCAATTCCTTACGATTCATTAGATATTCGCGATAGGGAATCCCTAACTTCTCGGCCAAACTTGGTGAAGTTAAAACACCGTCCATCGAAATTTCCGTGTAGCCGTCATTGAGAGTCGTTGCGTTCGCAGCCTTAAGTTTGTCTTTAACTACTAAGTAGAAAGAACCAAATTCCGCTTTTGCTTTATCTTCCTGAGTCGCACTATTTGCAATTCGTGTTGTCTCACTAACGCTTACTCCGACCAACAGATTTCGAAATCCAAGGACTCCACCTACGTATTGCACGACAGGTTGATCGCCCGCCTCAGATTTATCCGCAGTTTTGGCTTTTCCGAATGTAAAAACACCGACACCAAGTAGTAACGCCACGACAATCGGTACAACGATTTTCAAAATCTTCACGGGGTCGCTCCCCCTGTTTTGATATGCGAATTGTTTCGCCTCACCGCTATGGCGCTTGTTAAGAATTATAACAAAACCTGCCAATTGGTAATCCGGCGAATCGTCGGCTCGCAAATCACTTGTGCCTAAAGATTGAAACGATTATCAGGCGGAAGAAATCTTCGACGGTCGAATGCTTACGCGCCCGGCGTCCACAGCGCCGGCCAGTCATTGGTGCGGAAGGTGGCATCGGTGCCACCGTCACAGAAAATGACCGATCCACAGAAAAAGCGCGCTTCCGGTCCGAGGAGATACGCCAACAAGCCAGCAATCTCTTCGGGGCGTCCTGGGCGTCCGACTGGAATTGATGCTTCAAACATCTCCATGCCTTTGCTCACTACCGGATCGTTCTTACCTTCATCAACCATGGGCGTGTCGATCATGCCCGGTGCGATTGCATTCAACGTGATGTTGGCTCCTGCCCATTCGGCAGTGACCGCGTTACGTCGAACCCATTTCGCCACCGCGTTTTTTGTAGCGGGATAGGTGTTTAATGATTCCCCGGCATCGGCAATTGCACGGGCGCGTTCTTCGTCACCGGCTAAGCAGGCGTCAACTAATTCCATTGAATAGCCCGGCTGACAGGTCGTGGAGTTTGAACTAATCGCCACCGCTGCAGCGGGTGCACCTTTCGCTAACAACGGACGCAAACCTTCTAGCAACGTGACGGTGCCGAAATAGTTGACCGACACCAAAATCGATCCGGGACGGCCAGGTAAACCAGAGATACCGGCGCAGGGAACGAAACCGTTTAACACACCACCACTTTTTTCGGCGATTGCAGCAATGGCATCGGCGCGACCTTGCGGCGTACCGAGATCAGCTTCAATGTCGGCACCACGTAAATCAACACCGATGACGGTATGACCATCGGCGCGCAAACGCTTTGCCGTTGCTGCGCCAATTCCTGATGATGATCCAGTAATTGCAATCGTTCCCATTTGTGCCTCTCCTTTAACGGCTCAACACTAAGCCTTAGTTCACCTGACGTTGAGCGTCGCCCCAATAAAGGGCACGCAACGCTTTTTTGTCGGGCTTACCCAATGCACTCAGCGGAATTGCATCAACAAAGTCGACTGATTTCGGTGCTTGCACCGAGCCCTTTGCGTCTTTGACCATGGCGATGATGTCGTCGGGATTAACCGTTTCACCCGGACGCAATACAACCACCGCTTTTACCGACTCGCCCCAGCGCTCATCGGGAACACCGATAACCGCAACAGCAGAAACTGCAGGGTGAGAAGAAATGACATCTTCAACTTCACGGGGATACACATTGAATCCGCCGGTAATGATCATGTCTTTCTTGCGATCGACGATGTAAAGGAAACCTTCATCATCAGCGCGAGCAACATCGCCGGTATGCAGCCAACCATGCGCGAATGCTTCGGCAGTTTGTTCTGGTTTGCCCAAATAACCCTTCATAACAAGCGGACCGCGCACACAGATCTCGCCTGGTTCGCCATGTGGAACTTCATTGCCATCGTCATCGAGAAGTGCCACGTGAACCCACGGCACTGGACGACCGCAACTCGCAAGACGTTCAAGATTGTTGGGATCATGATCGGCTTTGCGCAATACCGAAATGGTCATCGGGCATTCGGCTTGACCATAGAACTGGAAGAAGATCTGTCCCATACGTTGCACAGCCTCGGATAAACGGGTTGGCGAAATTGCTGCCGCGCCGTAAAACACTGTTTGCAAACTCGACAAATCGTATTGATCAAACTTCGGGTGATCGAGCAATACATAAAGCATCGTGGGAACCAACATGGTGGCCGTGATGCGATGCTTTTCTACGGTCTGCATGAACTTTTCGGGATCAAAACCGGGCAGAACTGTGAGCGAACCACCTTTAAGCAGCGTGGGCGTAAAGAACGCGGCACCCGCATGCGAAAGCGGCGTGCAAATTAAGAAGCGCACCTCGTCGGGCCATTCCCATTCCGACATTTGAATTGTCGTCATCGAAGCGCCGCCACGATATGTGCTCATAATGCCTTTGGGCTTACCGGTGGTGCCGCCCGAATACGCAATGCCGGCGAGATCTTCGGCGTTCACAGTGGGAGCGACTAAACGTTGCGGCGTAAATGTTTGGGCCAGCGCATGCAAGTCTTCGCCGAATTCAGTGGGGCCTAAGGCCAGAAAATGTTTGATTCCTGGCGCCAATTCAGCGATGGCTTTTGCTCGATCGGTGAAGTTTTCCGGATCGAAAATCAATGCTTCAGCGCCACAATCATTGAGAACATACGCCTGATCTTCAAGCGAACCCATGGGATGAAGTGGTGTGGTGCGCACCGCGTTCACTTGGCTGGCGGCCATATTGAAAAGCACTTCCGGTCGGTTCATCGATAACACCGACATTTGCTTACCCTGCACCAGCCCTTTCGAGGCCAACGCTTGGGCGTAGCAACTCACCATGCTGCTCATCTCACGCGCTGTCATCGAACGGTCACCAATTGTGACGGCCACCGAATCCGGATTTTTATTTAATGCGTCGATAATGAGATCGGCAGCAAAGACGGGGCGATAAAGATCGTCGGAATTTACGCTCACAATATTTCCTTTAACTTTTGCAACAGTGATTAGGACCAGTACGAGCCGTCGAGCATTTTTTCCAAAAGCGGACGGAACATAATGAGGTCGTTGGGGTCTTCAGGTTGTTCGGCTTGGCCGTAAGCAATACTGCGCGAACTTGTGCGCACGGAAATCGTGGCAAAACGCAACGCAGCAAAAACTTCAAACCATTCGAGGACTTCTACTTTTTGTCCCGACATTTCTTCATAAAGCGCTTTGACGTTTTCACGCTTCATGAAATCAGGAAGGCCCGGAAAGCCATAAGTTTCGGCCATATTTTGAAAGAACTTATGTAAGAAAATCATCCATGCGATATCGACACCGGCCGGACCAACCGACGCCATTTCCCAATCCAAAACTGCCGTTGGTTTCGGACCTTCCCACATCATGTTGCCTAAACGCGCGTCGCCCCAATTCAATACTGTAGGACCGCTCAGCGTCGGAAGATTTTCATCAAGCCATGCAAATGTTCGTTCAATAAGCGAATAGCGAACATCACCGCGCGCCCATTCGTAATAGTGACGTTCATGACCGAGATGTTGTTCTAATGCCGTCGTACCCTTATCGGGCCTCATCAAAAACGAAAGGTCAGCGTTATCAACGGTGATGGTGTGCAAATCGACGAGTGTCTTTACCGCATTGCGCTCCATTTCGTTGCGTTGTTCAGGCGTCATATCGCACACCCAACCACCAAAGACATACGGCGGAACATCGCTCGGCGCCGAGCCGGGCAATTTCTTCATCACCAAAAATGGAACATCCAGAATTGATTCGTCCAATACGACATACGGAACTTCGGGAACGGGAACATTCGTCTTCTCGCTCACCAAATTCATTGCCTTGGCTTGTAATTCGATGTCGTAGGTTTCAAAAACAGGAATGACATTTGGTAACGGCGCCATACGCGCTACGTAACCAGTTGTTACGCCGTCGATGGTGACGTCGAAAAGCGCACTCTCGCTCGACATTCCGTTGTCTGGGGCAACAACATTGGCAACGATTGAATTCGCTCCAAATGTTGTCTGGGCCCATTCGGTGAGTCGCCCTTTTAATTCCTCTGGGTTGCGACGCCATGGCGTGTCCAACCCCTCATACACCGGTTCGTTGTCAGTCATGTTTTTGACAGTAGGCGAAACCGTCGACGGTTTCCTACGCTGCCTTTCGTTACTGCGGAATCAACGGGAAGTCGTTACCGGTGAGCCAGTGGCGGCCAACTTCTTTCACCGGTGCCCAACGATCCACGAGGTCTTGTGCAGTGCGGCCTTCACCAAGTTGACCGAGATCGGTCGGAGTTGGACCAATCTTTTCGGAAATCTTGCGTAAGGCGGTCATATCGAAACCGAATGCATCGCCGGCCGATAAACCGAGCATGACGCGGGTTTCATCGATCGGAATGTCATAGAACGTCTTCTTCAGCCATTCATGCGTGTTCGGCCATGTTCCTTCCGGATGCGGGAAGTCAGTTCCCCACAACATGTTGCCGATTCCGATTTCATAACGCTGTCCTAATTCACGACGCTTCACATTGGCGAGACCAGTGAAACAGTTTCGATCAACGTATTCGCTCGGGAGCATTTCAACTTTTCCGCTAAACGCGCCGGCACCAAGTTTTTCGGAACCTTTTTGTCCCATCCAGAGACGATCCCAGAACCAGAGCAATTGCGGCAACCACCAACAACCACCTTCGGTGGTGCAGAACTTCAAGTTGGGATAGCGCTCGAAAACGCCCGACCACAACATGAACCACATCGGACGCGCCGGCCACCACGTCACTTCCGTGACATAGATACCAAGAAGATCGCCGTACTCTTCGCGCGGTGCCGAACCTGAATGCGTCACAATCGGCATGTCGTACTCTTGGCAAAGAGCCCAAATCGGATCGTAACGACGATCGTGATACGGCGTCTGGTTGCACCAACGCGCCGGAATCATTACCGCACCTAATCCATGTTCTTTCGCCCAGGTGATTTCTGCCATGGCGTCTTCGACTGGTCCGGTAATGGGAACAAGTGCAACACCGCAACGACGTTCGGGATTCACCGAACACAAATCGGCTAACCAACGGTTATGTGCTTTGGCACCCGCAAGTCCCAATTCAGGATCAAGGTCGCCGGATAAACCGAGGCCGGCACCGAAAGGAACGGCTGTGCGACTTTCCACCGCGTCAGCATCGGGATACACAACTTCACCAGCAACACCATCGGAATCCAGTGTTTGATCGCGCTTGATGGCATCCCATCCGCCAGCAAGTTCATCATCATGTTCTTCAAACCACTTCTTGGCGTACTTTTCATCACGCACGCCGAGACGAGTTGAAGCTTCGATGAGTTCTTGTTGTTCAAGAAGAAATTCGTCCAACTTTGCGTGGTATTTCTTCTCTAAATACGGGCGATAATCAGCCGTGGGAAGGCCCGCATGACTATCGGCTGCGATGATCAGATACGGGTCATTGTCAGCAAAATCTTCTGGTTTCATTTTCCGTCTCCCTTAGGCGAATTCGTATCCGGCAAATGCGGGGCAGGTATTGGCGTCGCGTGGCACAACCCGGGGAGGTAATCCCGCCGCAACATCCGACACCAATGGACCAACGTTTTGCGCCAGTGGGCGCAAGAAATCGAGATCAAAGCCGTACAACTTCGCAGCGTTACCGGCCAACATCATCTCAACTTCATTCTTGGGAACGCCAGCAAATGCCAACGCCAAAACTTCTTTCGAAAATGGTGTGCTGGCTTCAAGATGCGGGTAATCACTACCCCACATAATTGAATCAACACCAACCGCATGTCGTAATCCAACTTCGGGCGGGCGAATGAATGACGCGCCCACATGACATTGCCGCTTCCAATATTCACTCGGCTTCAATGACAACTTGCTCATCACTTCTTGACCCCAAACTTGTTCTTGGGATCCGTCAGATGAAGACATGCGATCAAAGAAGTAATCGAGACGAAGAAGTTCATCGGGCACCCATGCAGTGCCTTGTTCGGTAAAGACCAATTGCAAATTGGGATGACGCTCCAGCGCGCCGCCCAAGATCAATTGATAAAAGGCACGGTGTGCATACCAAGAAACTTCCAAAAGGAATGTGATGACATCTTCCGGATCGGGTCCCATTGGAGGAGCCGCAGAACCAGTGTGATGATTCACGGGCATTTCTAACTCTTCGCAGATTTGCCAAATTGGTTCGTACTTGGCGTGATGAAGTTGTTCGAGGCCTGATCCAGGAGGCGTGCCGGGCAACAAAACGCCACCGGTGAGTCCGGCTTCTTTTGCCCACTTAATTTCGGCTACCGAACCTTCAACATCATGCAAGTTGATTTGCACGACACCAGCGCGACGTCCTGGTGCGGCATCACAAAAATCACGCAGCCAACGGTTATGCGCTTGTAAACCGGCCCAACGTTGTTCGCTGTCTTTTGCCGTTACCGCTGGGGGTTGAGCTGTGAGTGATGTCTTTGGATAAAACGGCGGAACCGTGTTGGGATAAAGAACTTCGGCAACTTGGCCATCAGCTTCTAAATCGCGTAAGCGTCGATCGCTATCCCAGTTGCGCGCGCCGAGATCACCTTCAAGATCGTCATACGGGTTTTCGAAATCAGCCGCCCATGCATCGAAATCGTCATGCCATTTCGATTCCAAGTACGGCCGATAGTCGTAAATATTTCCGCCGGCGTGACCGTCGGCTGAAATGACGATGTAACGCTCTTCGTTGAGGTCAGTCACCGTTTCCCCCCAAGAAACACAGTGTTGATACCTGTGACGGTAGTCGCTTGGGGAAGCCTTTGTCGGCTCAGGGGCCGATTTGGCGACTAGCGGGACTTCGGCAGACCTAAATGCCGTTCAGCAATGTTGTTTCGGTTGATTTCAGTGGTTCCACCGTAAATCGACATGACCGGCGAATGGCGGGCGTCGTATTCAACAAAGCCTTCGCCGGCAGCGTCATCAGCACCGAATTGCAGAAGTCCGCGCGGGCCCGCAGCGGCTTGGGTCCAGCGCGAGGCGCGTTGATACGCCTCCACCGCAAACACTTTGGTCATCGAACCTTCGAGTCCGGGCATACCGCCGGTGGCCGCAATCCACGCTGAGCGCATCGTAAGCAGCGTTGCGACTTGCATGTCGATGATCGAACGAGCCATGCGTTCGCGTGTTGTTGGTTGATTAAGAACGCCGTTCTTTTCTGCCCAGTGATGGAAGTGACGAAGCAGAGGAACACCAGCATTTGTTCCACCCATAACACCGCGCTCAAAAGCCAAAACAGTTGTCATGGTGCGCCATCCGTTGTTGACACCACCTAAGACCGCTTCATCACCAACGCGCACATCGTCGTAATAAGTGGCGTTCGTTACTTCCGTGCCAAGCGTGTGCACTGGATCAACACGAATACCTTCAGTGTCCATCGGCAGGATGAACATCGTGAGACCTTTATGTTTGGGCAAATCGGTATCGGTGCGGGTCAGCAAAATAAGCCACTTCGCAACTTGCGCCAGAGTGGTCCACATTTTTGCGCCGTTGATAATCCACTCGTCACCGTCTTTTACGGCGCGTGTTTTGATTGACGCCACATCCGAGCCGTAGTCGGCTTCGCTGTAACCCATGCACACCAATGCTTCACCAGAGACAATGGTGGGAATGATTCGTTCTTTTTGTTCGTCGGTGCCCATCACGTTGACAACGGCCGCAATCATCAACGCAACGGCTAAGCCGTCGTAAGGCGCGCCCATTTTTTCTAATTCGTTGAACATGATGTACATCTCGATGGGATCGCCTTTACCCAAACCAGGTGTGGCGCGTTCGAGAATGCCACGACGACCTAATTCAAGATTTAATTCCGGCGCGTCGAAAACACCGGTGGTGTGCATTCGCTCGATCACTTCAGGCGTTACGAAATCGCGCACAATCTCACGGATTTCGTTGCGGAACTTTATGTTTTCGGGTGACAGTGAAAAGTCCATGATGTTCCTCAGGCCGGTCCCATTAATTGTGTCGCCAAATCAAGCGCGATGTCCGAAGGATCTCCCGCAATTAACGACCAACCGCGTGCGCGGCGGTAATACAACTGAATGTCATATTCCTCGGCGAATCCATAGCCGCCGTGGTAATGCAAACTGCGATCGGTAGCCATTACGGCAGCATCAGCGGCAAATAAAAATGCCATCGTTGCCAGAGTTGAACCATCGGTGATGTCGTTATTTTCCCAATCAATGATTCCGTCTTCGACTGAATCAAGCGCCCATGCCGCTTTATGGGTGAGCAAACGTGCGCCATCAATAACAACGGGCAAATCGGCCAAACCATGTTGAACTGCTTGAAACGAACCAATCGGAACGCCGAACTGTTCACGCTCTTTTACATACTCAACGCCAAGTTTTTTTGCTGCGTCGGCAATACCCACCAATGACGCGGCGGAAAGTACACGCCAGCGGTCGAGCACGGCGGAAAAGAGTGAACTCGGTCCCAGAACAACACGATCACCTTCACGCGCACTGCGATCAGCAATCGGTGCACAAGCATGATTGGGCGGACCTTGCATTGGCGGAGTTGAACGAACCGCCACTGTTTCGTTGCCATCAACACCGACAATCACGTTGGCAATGGCACCATTTGGAACCAGTGAAAAAATTCCATCTGCGCCAGCCGGCTGCAACGCCACGCCGGCAATGGCGTCACCGGCAATCAAATCGGCATCGGTGAGAAGAGTGAGCGCCGCTAAATGTTCGACTAATGGAACAGGTGCAATAGCGCGTCCGAATGATTCGGCTACCACAACAAGATCACCGAGCGACGCACCGCCGCCACCAACATCCGGTGATGAACCCATACCGGGTGCGCCTAGTTCGATGACTTTGCTCCATAACGTTGCATCAAAGCCAAGCGGTTCACTGGCGCGAGCCACTGTGGTGGGTGATTCATTAGTGAAGAAGTTGTCGAACAACTCTCCAATTGCTTCTTGATCGGCACTCAGTCCCAAATCAACGGTCATGACAATTCCTTCAACGCCGTATCTTTCGCCCAGCGGTAGTCAGCCTTACCCGAAGGTGAACGCTTAATTTGATCAGCGATAACTAAATCACGCGGGACCTTGTAACCAGCAATCGTGGAACGACAATGGTTCGCAAGTTCTTCTAATTCCAAACCTGCGCCCGGTCGCGGCTGGGCCACAGCAACAACCCGTTCACCCCAACGAGGGTCCGGAACACCAACCACCAAAACGTCATACACATTTGGATGACTCTTCAGTGCTTCTTCGACTTCTTCGGGATAAACCTTCTCGCCACCGGTATTAATGCATTGCGAACCGCGACCTAACAACGTCACAATTCCGTCAGCATCAACCGTGGCGGAATCGCCCGGTACCGACCAACGACGACCGTTGCGATCAACGGGAAATGTCTTCGCCGTTTTTTCTTCGTCTTTGTAATAACCAAGCGGAATATGACCAGTGCGGGCCAACATGCCAACGCGATCATCTCCCGGAGCAATTGGTTCGAGATTTTCATCGAGAACCTGAATTTCATCCGACACGATGAATCGACGGGCGCCGCCATCGGAAGCCGACATACCGCCAGCACCAGTTTCAGAGGCTCCGTAACTATCCATCACCATGACGTGAGGGATTGCCTCCTTCAATG
>JBEGMF010000056.1:0-42672 GCA_041183205.1 Actinomycetota bacterium
TTGTCCAGCCGCGGGATCAACGTCACGGGGCACAGCAACATCGACTACCAGAATGTCGCGACCATTGCGGTTTTGCATCACGCGATCAACATGAGCGTGTTCGATGATCATCGAATTGGCACCGGTGCCGGTGAGTAACAAATCCACCTTGGTTAATGCGGCCGGCAATTCATCTAAACCAATGGCGCGTCCACCCAAACGTTCCGCAATTTCCTGCGCCCGTTCGGGTGTGCGGTTAGCAATCAGCAAATCGCTAATGCCGTTTTCCATGATGGCGCGCACCATGCCTTCACCCATTTCGCCCGCACCGATAACTAAAACGCTGCGACCTTGTAATGAACCAAGATGTTGCGCCGCCATGGCAACTGCGGCCGTTGAAACCGAAGCGATATGACGACCGATTGAAGTTTCGGTGCGTGCGCGCTTGCCGGTTTCTAAAGCGTGACGGAAGAGCAAATTGAGTTGTGAACCTGCAGCACCTTCGGTTTGGGCAATCTCCCAAGCACGACGGGTTTGACCAAGAATTTCTGCTTCGCCAACAACAGCCGAATCAATGCCCGAGGCAACTCGGAAGAGATGATCAACGGCGGCGTCTGCATCATGAATATAAAGATGATCGGCTATTTCTTCCGGTGCGCTGAATGACAATTCAGCGAAGAAGTTACGAAGGTCGCCAACCGCCGGATGGAACTTTTCCGCAACGACATAAACCTCGGTGCGGTTACAAGTAGAAAGCACAACCGCTTCGCTGACATGTTCATTCGACATGACATCGTGCAGCGCTTTTGGAAGACGCGCGTCATCGACAGTGACCCGCTCGAGCAATGACAGCGGAACAGTGCGGTGGTTTAGTCCGACGACAACGAGAGACACGCCTGCAGGCGCTCCTTGGCTTCGGCGAGGTTGCCCTCGCGGATTAGGTCCAGCATTCCCGAATCGAGGGCCCCTTGCCAATTGAGTCCTTCGGTGGAGACACCAGAGGCCAAAAGGCGGTTGCGCTCGTCGGCAAGTAATTCCAACAGAGTTAAGTACTCGGGGCCGAACTCTGCGGTGAATCTCCGCCGCAGCCAGGTCGCCAATGCGGGCGAATGACCACCGGTCGAAAACGTCACCATCAGGGGACCCTGTCGCACTCTTGATGGCAGCGTAAAGGCACAATTGGCCGGATCGTCGGCACTATTTACCCAAACTCCAAAAGATTCGCCCTCGACGAAGACTTGACGGTTTACCTCGGGGTCGCTGGTGGCGGTAATAGCAAGGCGATAGCCCGAAACTTCCCCTGTTTTATAGGGTCGCTTGTGACAAGTGACCAGATCATGCGCCTCTATCTCAGCGAGAATTTCTGGGGCAACGACATCAACAATCGCACCACATTTCACTAACTCGGCAACCTTTTGCGCAGCCACCGGGCCACCGCCGACTACTAAACATTTTCGACCCGTGACAACCAAGTTCACCGGATAGAGCGGACCATCAACGGGCATTAGATGGCCTCGAACAATGTGCCGCGTTGACCGTAGAAACTTAAAACCTGTAATTCCAAGGCTAAATCGACTTTGCGCAAGTTCACATCTTCGGGAACGGTGATGAGTGTGGGCGCAAAGTTAAGGATGGAACGAATGCCTGCTTGTACAAGGCGATCCGCCACCGATTGCGCGGCTGATGCCGGTGTGGCCACGATGCCGATTTCAATTCCTTCATTGCGCACAATGTCGTTGAGTTCATCTAACGACTGCACAGTGAATTCGCCATAACGCGAACCAACTTTGCTGGGATCAGCATCAACAAGTGCAGCAATCGGAAAGCCGCGATCACCGAAGCCGCCGTAATTAGCAAGAGCTGAACCGAGATTTCCGAGACCAACAATGACAACAGGCCAGTCGCGAGTTAAACCGAGTTCACGACTGACTTGATACATGAGGTGATCCACGTCGTAACCAACGCCGCGAGTGCCATAGGAACCCAAATAGGAAAGGTCCTTGCGAACCTTGGCCGCATTGACACCAGCCATCTCCGCTAAGCGGTCAGACGACACCGTATCCACCCGCTCGTCGTGTAAATCAGCGAGCGTGCGCAGATAAATGGGGAGGCGGGCCACAGTCGCCTCAGGGATACGGCGGCGATTCACGTTCCTACGCTAGTGGCCAAATTCCCAAATTCACAAAGTCCCCTCTAGCGTTATGGGTATGCATGCTGCCCTTGCCGCCGCCGCCACCTTGGTCTCCGCGGCCTTTGCCCTCTCCACCTTGGAAAGATGGCTGGCCAGTCGTAAGCGACATCAATTGGATTGGACGATTTCGCTCGCCATGTTTGCGGCGGGATCGGCATCGTTATGGTGGGGCGCCGGTGTTGGCTGGGATGAGTGGTCGTTCAAATCGTTCTTTTTGTTTGGCGCAATTTTGAATGTGCCGTGGTTAGCACTTGGCACGTTGGAGTTGTTGTACGGACCAATGCGTAAGACCACTACGACCATTGCATTGTTGAGCGCGTTTTGTACCGGAATGATGATGGCAACACCACTTGTGGCTGCAGTTCCCGCTGATGTTTTGCCGCAAGGCAAAGATGTTTTTGGAATTGGACCGCGTATTGCTGCAGCCGTTGGTTCAGGCGTCGCCGCCATTGTGATTTTTGCGGGTGCGATTTTGAGTGCATGGCGTTTATGGCGCGTACATCGCAGTGGTGGAAATACGCGTGAACGACGTGGTGGCGTTTCACCGCGACGTCTAGCCGTGGCCAATGTTTTGATCGCCATCGGCACGGTGATTTTGAGTGCAGGTGGTTTGCTCAATTCCGTCGTCGATGAAATGGATGGATTCTCCATCTCATTAGTGCTGGGAATCGCCGTTATTTTCGTTGGCTTTTTAGCGACCGAAGCAAAACCAGAACCGGTCGAATGGAAGTTGGAACTTTTACGCCAAGAAGAACAACTGCAAAGCAGCGGCCATCAAAATAATGAACAACAAAATGCCGACAGCAATAACGGTTCCGGGGCGCATCTCAGTTCTCCTTCTTTCTCTGAGTCAGCGTAACGGGCGTTGTAACTCCCGACGACTCTTCTAATGGCTCGATGGTGACAGCATCGGCAGTAGAAACTTGTAAATCAGCCGCCGCCGAGTTACGGAATCGCACCACGGCAACTAATCCATAGGAATCGACCAGCAGACCTAAATCGTTATCTCCTAATGATGCGAAGTCTTCAACAAAGCGCGCTGAACGCACGGTGCCATTTGCCATTGTGAGACGGAAGGTGTCGCCCATTGGCAAAAGATCTTCGCTGGTGACATTGAGTTGCACATTGCCGTAATGATCAATCCACAAAACATCCGCTAAGAGCGCGCCGTTTTCTTCACGCGGCAACGGCACTAATCCGGGGAATAACGAATAGGGATCAACAGCCGGACCAAGTTCGGAAATGTCAACGCCATTACAAAGATGCGCGGCCGCCGGTGCGAAAACATCACGGCCATCAAATGTGGCGGCATCGGTTTGTAAGAGATAGTCGGGATTGGTGATTTCTACGATGCGATCGTGGCCATACATGCTTACTAATGGCGCTAAAAGACCGTTATCGGGGCCCACTAAGACCGATGATCCCCCGCCGATCTCCACGGCAATAGCGCGTCGTTGAGTGCCCACAGTGGGATCAACAACGGCAATGACAACACCCGGTGCGAGATAGTTGGCTGAACGTACGAGCGTTAATCCACCGGCGCGCACATCATATGGATCGATGTCATGAGTGATATCGATAACGCGTACATCAGGTGCAATCGAGCGAATGACCGAATGGACGACGCCCACAAATTCATCTTTGCGCCCATAATCAGAAAGAAATGAGATTGTGTCGTAACGCATTAGGAACCAAGTTCTTTCGATCGTTCAGTAGCCCGTAAAACTGCTTGCACTACGGCATTGCGAAAACCGGCGTTTTCCATTTCCGTAATGCCGGCATGAGTGGTGCCGTTTGGTGACGTAACTTGCGCGCGCAATTGCACAGCATCGGCTTCACCGGCGGCTAACAAAGTCGATGCACCCAGCAACGTTTGAATAGTTAAAACTTCGGCAATTTGCGGGTCTAAACCGGCGGCTACGCCCGCTTCCATAAGTGATTCCGCTAAGAGAAAAACATAGGCCGGACCGGATCCCGATAAACCAGTTACAGCATCGAGTTCATGTTCTTTTACACGCACCACTAAACCAACGGCGCCCAAAACTTCTGAGGCCCAATGCAGATCTTGTTCAGTAGCAGTGGCACCACCAGCAATTGCCGACGCACCGAGTTTCACTAAAGCCGGAGTGTTGGGCATGGCGCGAATTACCGCCACATCATTACCAACCGCGTTTTGCAATGAAGCGATCGTGACACCGGCCGCAATCGATAACACGCGCTTCGGTTCAATGAGTTGACGACATACTTCGGTGACATCATTCGGCTTCACGGCAATTACTACCGAAGCGGCCGGCACTAATTCGGAAGAAACAACAACGCCGCTATAGGCCGATTGCAACTGCGCGGCGCGCTCAGATGATTTTTCCACCACCACGATTTGCTCAGGCGTGGCCCATTGCGCGTCGAGAAGTCCGCCGAGGAGCGCTTCTCCCATGCGGCCGCCGCCGACAATGAGCAATTTGATGGAACTTTCTGCCATGAACTGACGCTACCCGTTGCCCTGCGGTGAATTCGATTTAGATAACAAATTCGTGGGTGAATGACCGCTAATTGCTTGTGACTCGGTGGCGTTGATTGGTTGTCTGGACACAGCCACAATCCACTTCCCCGAGGAATCGGGATGTGTCCAGACGGCGGCAAAGTAGAGAGCGCGTGGCTCGAGTGCAATAGGTCGTTAGGCGGTTTTAGGAATCGCCGGCGAAGCGAGAAGCAAAGCCGATACGCAATGCCGGTCGAAAGCACTGTTCAACACAGGCCCAAATTGAACCGAGAACTCGATCGAGTTCGCGTTCAGTGATGTCATGCCACGGTAAAGCGCCTTGTAAGAAGATCGCATCTTCTTCGCCAATACAAAACATAAGTCCATGCAATTTTCGGTTACGACGCAAAAGATGTTCGTAAAACTCAGCAAAGTTTTCTTCGGGTGCCGGCATTACATAGGTCTCGTAATGCAAAGTGCGTTGTCGCAACGTAAACCAAATGGTGTAAACGTCTTTTGCTTCGCCATGCACCCGCACAAACCAACGACGTTCATCACCGTCGCCGCGTTCAACCGCATCAATGGTTGGGTTCTCAGCCAGTTCTTTTTCTAACCAGGCGGAGATTTCGGCATCGAGTCGTGCCAGTTCGGCTTCGTCGGCGATTTCGTTCATGGTTATTGGCAAGTCACGGGCACACGCAGTGCCAAGTCGGCATAGAGACGGCGCAAGCGAGCAGCCGTTGTCGACCAGGTGTAATTGCGCGCTCGCGTGGCTGCGGCTTCTGACATTGATTTTGCAATACGAGGTTGGCGCAACACTTTGCGCACTGCATCGGCGTATTGCACTGGATCACGATCTTCTAACAAAAAGCCCGTAACTCCATGATCGATAAGGGTGAGCAATCCACCGACGGCCGCGCCCACAACAGGCGTACCGCAAGCACCGGCTTCAAGAGCCACCAAACCAAACGATTCGGAACGACTAGGAACGATACAAACATCGGCGGCACGGAAATACGTGGAGAGCAAATGATGCGGTTGCGGCGGAACAAAGCGCACACGATCTTGTAAACCAAGGTTGTGCACTAATTCGACGGCTTTCGCCATTTCTTCTTCGCCCTCGCGACCGCTCGCGCCACCCACGACAACTAACACTGCGTCGGGATAGGTATCGGAAATTTCAAACAACGTGGCAATCGCGACCGTTACACCTTTCAGCGGTTGAATACGGCCAACAAATAACAACATCGGTTCATCGCCGATACCGATGGCGTTTCGCGCGCCACTTTTATCGCCGGGCGAAAAGAACGCGTGATCAACACCGGGTGGAACAACTTCGACGCGGCGTGGGTCGGCGCCATACAGAGAGATCAATTGATCGGCTTCAGCAACAGCGTTGGCCAAAATCACATCGGAACAACGAATGACATCGGTTTCAGATTTGATACGGCGTTCCGGTTCGGCATCGCCAGTTTCTGCCTTCACACGCGCCAACGTGTGGAACGTTGAGACCAGCGGCAAATTCAATTCATGTTTCAGACGATGGCCAGCAACGCCCGACAACCAGTAGTTGGAATGAATGACATCGGCGTCTTGCCATTGGTCGGCAACACCATCAGCGAAGAGATCGACAACATCGACCAGTTCTTCTTTTGGCAATTCATACGGGCCGGCGTCGATATGCAAAACACGAAAACCTGGTTCAACATCAACGACATCAGGTTGGTCTTCGCTATTGCGGCGCACGAAGACATCGGTCTGCACACCGGCTTGTGCTAACGAACTGGCCAGTTCGCGCACGTAAACATTCATGCCGCCTGAATCACCCCGACCGGGCTGATCGAGCGGTGATGTATGTAACGAGAGCACAGCGATCGATTGCATGGACCTTCTACGCTACGGCCCAGCGGCCCGCATCACACATTCCCCGTCAGTTCAACCGCCAGAAACCGGTGGGAGAACAGCAATCTCGTCGGTGGCACTAACGGAATCGTCAAATTCTGCGGGCTCGCCATTGACCCAAATTCGACTGGTGCCAACCACGTCGGCAAAGTGCGAGCCGAACTGCGCAATGGCCGCATCAAGCACTTCACCCACTGTGGCACCGGCAAATTCTGCTTGGGCCGTACCCGCTTCTTCACGGGCCTGAGCAAAAAGTCGAAGTCGTGCCATAAGTGAACAGTAGTCATGTACCGTCGGGGCGTGACTCGTTTGTTGTTGTTACGCCATGGGCAATCGGAATGGAATGCGCTCGGAAAATGGCAAGGCCATGCCGATCCGGCCTTGACTGATTTTGGTCGCGTCCAAGCGTTGCACGCTGCGCAAAAAGTCGGATCAGTTGATGTCCTGGTGGCATCGCCTTTGCAGCGCGCCATGGAAACAGCACAAATCATCAGCGCTCAAATTGGTGTCGGCCCGATCGTGGTGGAGCCCGACCTAATGGAGCGCGATGCCGGCGAATGGGAAGGTCTGACGCGTAAAGAAATTGAAGAGCGTTGGCCCGGATACCTCGGTAACGATCGTTGGCCGCCGGGTTATGAACTTCACCATCAATTGTTAGTACGAACCAAAGCAGCCTTACACCGAATTCATAGCGAATATGAAGGCGCCGATGTTTTAGTGATCACGCATGGCGGAGTTATCGGAACGCTTGAAGTTGATCATGGCGTTGATTGGCAGCGCATGCCCAATTTAGGTGGACGTGTTTTCACTCATCATGGTGACCGTTTAGTTATTGGCGAACGATTACAACTCGTTGACGACAGCGAGTTGACAATTCCGGATCAAATTTAAATGGGCGATCTGCCGGTTGAAGTTATTCGCAGTCGTCGCCGGCGGAAAACTGTGCAGGCAACGCTCGAAAACGGAGTTATCCGTATTCATGCGCCCGCATCAATGAGTCAGCGAGAAGTTGACGAATACTCAGCCGAACTTATTGCGCGACTCGAACGACGTTTTCGTTCCGAATCAGTTGACCTTGAAGCACGGGCGCGCAAATTGGCAAAACGCTTTTCACTTCCGTTACCCAACAGTGTTGAGTGGGCGGAACAACGAACACAATGGGGTTCGTGTGCGCCGGGTGGCGAGATCCGCATTTCGACTCGATTAGCGGAATGGCCGCCCTGGGTGCTCGATTATGTGCTGGTGCATGAACTGGCCCATATCGAACAACCAAATCATTCAGCAGATTTCCATGCGCTGGTGGCGCGTTATCCCCTTGCGGAACGAGCACGCGGATTTCTTATGGCGATGTCCTATGGCCAAGGCGAACCGGCCGACGACGATGTTATCGATGACGTTATGAACGAGCCGTCACCAGAACATGCGGATGAACATAGCCACGATCAATTCTCTGGACGCTTGTTTTAAGTGGCGCTAGATCCGCAGCAATGTCATCTAACGATCGAAACGTAAGTGACGAACCTTTAGTGATGCGCAGCACTTTGGTAGCAAGCACCTCTTGGAACTTCGCCACCTGAAATTTCCACGCCGGTGTGACGTCTAATTCTTTAATGACAATGATTCCGCCCGGGCGCAGAATTTTTTGTGCATTCACCAAAAGACTTTTTTGTGCCGCTTCATCAAGCAAATACAAAACGTCAACAATCACGATGGCATCCCAAGGGCCATCGGGAAGAGTGGCGCCGTCATTATGAATGAACGAAAGATTCGTAAGGCTTTTTGAAGTCTCTTTTGCTTCGGCAATTTTCTCGCCGTCAAGGTCGCAGCCCGTCACCATTCGTTGCGGTGAACTAAGCGCTAAAAATTGACTGAATAAACCGTGGCCACAACCAATTTCCAAAATTGCACCCGATGCTGGAATTTCCTTTTCAACCAACGCAAATGGTGCGGTCGTCCAACGAATACGCGTATGGGCGCGTGTCGTAAAGGAAGAGTCTTTCCATAAGGCGCGTGTCTGCGCTCCGATATCACTCATGGCAGATCCGAAAATCGTCCGAGAGTGAATCCATATTGTTCAATGGCGGCGCGCACAGTCACGGAAATCAACGCGTCGTGTTCATCACCCCACCGATATTTCCAGCGATACTTCGCTCGATCGATATCGGTAGATAAACCAGGGTGCACTGCGAGTTCAAAACTGCGGCGAGTTTGCGTCGCCATCTTGCGCAACACCGAAACAATTTCGGCTGTACCCATATCGCCCGCTTCGTCGAATCCACTCATGGCCTCAGTGGTGCGGAAGTTGTTCTCGCGAACTTTTTTGTCGAGTCGACGCACAAGAAAACCAACCGCTTGACCGAACGGTCCGCGTGAAGATGTACGCGTGACACGGATAGCCGAAACGGAATGTTCGGCCGCCACCGAAAACACCACATCGGCCACCATGGGCCACAAATGAATGTTTTGATGAGTGTCAACATGGTCGATCGGAAAGCCGGCTTGCGCCACTTTCTCGAACTGCGCCGCAAATTCTTTGCGCAGATCATCGGGATTAACTCGCCCAGCCGCCAGCGACGGAATAAGTGTGCGCCAAGACGAATGAAATAAACCTCTTTTGTTTACCAACGTCGGTATTTCTTTGGCCGAGAGCACCGGTGGGTCTTCACCGACAGCAGCGAAATGCACTCCAACGCCCATCATCGGCGCTTCTTGCAGCATTTTCATTGACGATGCAAACGCATCGGTGACCGCCAAGACCGAAGTGGAAGTGACTATGCCGCGCCGGTGAGCATCAATGATTCCTTCGGATACTTTCTCAGTGAGGCCGAAGTCATCGGCATTGACGATAAGAAGGCTCACGAGACTTCAGACCTACGCTCTTGTTCGGAAAGAGGTTGTAGAGACTTCAGTTCACTTCGCAGTTGGAACATTTCGCGCAGCATCTTCAAAATGACAGAGTTCGAAGACAGCGTGGAAATGCCGCGTGTCCGCGGGAAATAGTCAACGCCGAATTGCACAATCGCAAAACCTAAACGATGTGCGCGAGCAAGCAGTTCAACATCAATGAAGGAACCTTCGCTCTTCAACTGCATATGAGTAAGAACGTTGCGACGCACCAATTTGAAGGCGAAGTTCATATCGCGCAAACGCAAACGGAACATCATTTGCACAAGGTGGTTATACACATAGGAATAAATCAACCGACGCGCACCTTCACCCGTACGATCAAATCGATACGCGCTCACCACATCGGCGTCATATAAGCGCATCAAACGAACGGCCTTACCAACTTCAACCATGTCAAAAGGAAGATCGGCATCGGTGTAGAGAATTAATTCGCCTTTAGCGTTTTCAAATCCCGTTTTGAGTGAACCACCAAGTTTGCGGTTCACCGGATGATGGATAACTGAAACTCGTGAATCATTTGCCGCAAGTTGATCGGCAATCTCCGGAGTGCGATCGGTTGACGCATCATCAATAATCAATACGTCGTAGGAATCGATCTCGCCGGTGCGCACAAGATCGTCACATGCATCGAATGCGGCCCGCACGGCGCGCTCGATCGTCTCTTCTTCATTCCACATTGGGTAGAAAACGGTGAGGCTCCGAAAGTTCGCCATTTCCTTAGGCTACGTAGTAACCGCGACCAAATGCGAAGGCGCCCCCCACCATGAGGAGCCCGCCACCAATCCACCACAGCCATTTCAGGCGATTCCGCTGCGAAAACTCAATGGCCAGAACGGCAAAACACGGGAAGCAGGCCAGCAAATATCGGCCGGTGCCTTGGAAATCTTTCGTGCCGACGAGGGCAATGGCCACCAATGTGCCAGTGAACGCGGCGTAGCCAGCACCAAACTTTTTCCAGACTCGCCAGGTCAAGTACGCAAACAGCAAGACAAAGAGACCTTGAGCAAAAACGGTGAAACTGTACAACGCGCGGTAATCGCTATCGGGTTTGCCAAACACCCAGTTCCAAAAATTTTCCGGCATGTTGGCGACATGTTTAAACCATGAAAGTTTGAACCATGTTTTTGGTCCGGCGCCTTGATCCCAACCGGGTGCGCGTTGCACGGCTTGAAATGCCAGTGGGTTTCCAAAGCGAACACCGAGATACACCATGTAGGCAACTAAACCGCTCATCGAAAGCAATACGCCGTAGTCAGCCGCTTTAAGTCGACGCAAATAGATATGGCGATTTTCGATGACTTTGCGTTGGACAATTACAAACACAACGAGCCCAACAACTAATGCCACGCCCACAGGTCGAGTGGCGGTGGCAACTGCACCAACAAGCCCGGCCAAAATTGGATGTCCGCGTTCAACGAGTAAAAACGAACAAAGAACTGCCAGCAAAAACAACGCATCGGCGTATACCGCGCCCATTAAATAAAACGCATACGGATAAGTCAGCAATGTGATCGTGGCCATCCACGCCAACGAATCACCAAGTCGTTCTGCGCACCATTTACGAAATGCAAGAACAGCAAACGCGCCACAAATAATCGTGACAATGACACCCGCTAATGGAACGTTGACACCAAAAACATTGATACCGCGCAAAATGAGCGGATACATCGGAAAGAACGCAACGGCTGACTGCTCCGAAGTGCCCTTATAGAAATAGCCACGCGTTGCGATGTAGTCGTACCAGCCGCCGTCGTAACGCCACCACCCGCCAACAACATCAAAGCCGGCCCATGGTCGTGTGTCATAACCGCGCACGACACGCATGATGCCGAGGCGCGAGGCGATCGTGGTGAGAACAACGGCAATGGCAAAGACGCCCAGTGTCGAAAGCACCGGGCGATTAACGGCACGCTCTACGGGCCGAGCAGTTTCAAGATCTTGAGCCACCCCGCCGACACGCTATCGGAGTCGGAGTGAGTGGCTCAGCGCGGGTAGGGTAAAAAACGCGCCTCTGTGGCCAAGCGGTAAGGCAGCGGACTTTTAATCCGACGATCGTGGGTTCGATTCCCACCGGAGGCACAACGAAAAAAGGGACGGACATAAATGTCCGCCCCTTTTTTATTGAGTTTTTGCAGGCTAGTTAGCGGCTCTTGATGTTCCCGAAGCGGATTGACCGGTCGGCGGAACGCCGGTACGAGCCGCTTCCAACATTGCTTCCCAGTTCGCTGTGGGCTGAATGCCAGCCACACGGTAAACAACCTTGCCGTTGGCATCGACCACAACGAAGAACGGATATGCGTTTAAGCCCATGGCCCGAGCGGCGATGTTGTCGCTGGTGTCAACGATGGTGGGCACCGACCACTTCTCACGGCGCAACCAATCACTGGCGGGATAGTTCTGTTGCGCAGAACTATTGCCCGTGGCAACGGCATAGAGATTGACATCACTCGGCATACCGTTTTCATCCAACCACTTTTGTAATTGCGGAACTTCCTTTTGGCAGTTTCCACACCAATGCGCCAATCCCATAACGATCATTGGCTTGCCTGGGGCAATGGAAAGTGTTTTGCCATCGAATTGATTGCCTTCAATGGTTGGGAAGGCCGCGCCGATCGCAGGATCAACTGCGGCTGCCGGTGCATCTTTGGGAAGTGTGGGGAGATCAGTTCCGGTAACAACAATTTGTTTACCGATATTGAGATCACCATTCGGAACAACTGTGCCGCCACTCGGTGATGCGCCACCACCGCCGGAAGAGCCAGATCCACGACTTACCGCAATGGCGACCACACCAACAACGAGCACAACAACAATGGCGGCAATCCAAAGACCATTGGTTGAACGTCCCTTACCTGCTTGTGACGCCGCACGTACTCGTTGAGCTGAAGATTTGGAACCTTTAACTCGATTACTCACTCTTTAATCCTTTACTTGTACCGGTATTGCAGTGAAAGTTTTTGTTTGGAAAATCCGATGATGTTGAAAACGCAAAAATAGTTTTGATCATTTTGAAGCCAATGTGTCGTCGGCCTCGTCTGACCCAGTTTTGTCGTTCTGCGCCGCCAGCAACAACGTGATCATCAAAATTGCGGCGGAAAGGGCCATAAAGGGCAACGAAACAAAGTTGAACTCGTAGACATAGCGGGTATTGCAAGGAACATCAGCGGAACAGAATGGAGTCTCGGCGGGGAACCATTGAATCCACGAGTGATAGATGGAAAAACCACTGCTTACGAGCAAAAGCGGAATGGCGTAAATCCGAATTGAGACGTCTCGTCGGAAAGCCGCGATTCCAAGAATTACCGACAGAGGGTAAATACAAATTCGCTGATACCAACACAATTCGCATGGCACATAGCCAACGACCTTGGAGTAATACAGCGAGCCCAATGTGGTGGTGAGAGCAATGATCCACGCAAAAACGAGACCTAAACGGCCGATGTCATAGCGAAGCGAAGCAAAAGCATCGGGTGATTTACGACGAATAAGCGCGCCGACGCCAATAGCAATGATTGCCGCCCAACATAAAAGGGCGAGCATGGCGAACATCAGCGAGAAAGTTTCCTGGTCCATCGCCTGCTGATCTTTTCAGATCGCGGACCATGAACCAGCGCGGAGGCCCGAAATGTTTAGAAATCGTTGATTATTACGTCAATCGTGCGAGGAAACGGGTCGAAGCGTCGCAGAGCCCCAGCCACTCGCACGGCGGCAATTTCAGTGATTTCGGCACTGGCATGAGGTGCGCAAATGAAGGCACGTAATTGGTTGCCCGAACGCAGTACTCGTGCTTTCGCGCCCTCCAAATTGCAGTGATGATTTTCGAGGACCCCAAGGAGCGAGCCTTCGGCCACCGCCGAATGAGGAGCGGACGGCTCGTGGGCGACCATTTCCACCGTTTCGATGAGTTGATCACGATTAACTCTGGCCGTCACCCACTCACTTACGGCTGACCTTCCTTGTCCGGCCAAGACAACCGGAATATGCCGACGCAACGCGCAGCGCGCGCCATCGTCAGCAGAACCGTTACCGGATCCGTCCTGCAATATGACGGCGACTTCAACATCGCCAACATCAAGAGGACACGTTTCGTTGCGTAACGCTCGGCAGGTTGAAGGACTTTCGTCTTCATCATGACAACGCACGATTTGATGCCCGGCACTTACCGCATCGATCACTGCATCATCGACCAGCGTTGGTGATTCTTCTAAAAGCAAAATCTTCATGGCGTTCCTTTTCAACTTTCTGTCAACACGACTTGTTGAATCCGCAATGAGCATGACCGTTGACACCCCAATCCTCTAGTGCGATCCGTCACTTGTTTTTCGGGACCAAAGTCCTTTATTTGGCCGACTCAATCCCCTGTCGTTTTTGCTTTTTATTCGTCATTGTGAAGCGAAGCACAAACCAAATTCGGGCCCACAGTCGGGTGAATTTCTAAGGAATGAAATGTCAACTCAACAAGACAGAACGGTTCTTTCAATTTTCGGCGCACTTAGCGCGGCCGTAGCGTTTTTGATTGCCACGATTGCAGTTGTCGCCGTAGTAAATCACGACAGCAGCACATCTTCGGGTGGAGCAAAAACTGTCAGCGTGACGTTGTCGGAATACAAAATCTCACCGAACACAATTTCAGTTGCCGTTGGCGGTTCATTAACGGTCACCAATGCAGGTTCAATGGTGCATAACTTGGCGGTGACGAATGGTCCGACAACACCTGATATCGCAGCCGGAAAATCGGCAACCTTAGATATTTCATCGTTACCCGCTGGAACTTACGAAGTGACATGCACAATCCCCGGTCACGCGGCGGCCGGCATGAAAGGCACATTGGTCATTGGCGGAGATAGTTCGGCGTCAACGTCATCGGCGGCATCAGGACAAAGCATGGCACGGGCGACACCGACTACAAAGCAATGGACGAAGCAATGGAAAAAGGCGCAGCCGCATATTTGGCCGCGTTCACCGAGTTTGGAACCGGCGTTCCCACGAAGGGTCGTGGCAATCAACTTTTAGAACCGACCGCCGGACCCGATGGTTATAAAGAGATTTACCTTGAGGCCGCGGTTATTGATTGGGAAGTCGAGCCAGGAAAGTTAGTGAAAGCTTGGGCGTATAACGGTCAAGTTCCTGGACCATCAATCAAGGTGCAACCGAACGACAAGATTCGCGTCACACTGAAAAATTCAACGCCAATGGGACAAGACATTCATTGGCACGGAATTTCAACGCCATTTGGTCAAGACGGTGTTGCACCACTCACGCAACCAATGGTGCAACCGGGTCAGACCTACACCTACGAATTCACTGCACCCAATTTCGCTGAGATGGGCATGTATCACCCGCATAATGGTGGCGCGATTTCGGTGGTGAACGGAATGTACGGACAATTCCAAGTTGGTGATCTTCCGTTACCGAATGGAAAGACCGTTTCGGGAATCAAACTCCCCGATCAGATTCGTGTAACACGCACAATGCCGATGGTGTTGAACGATGCCGGAACTATCGGACTTTCACTAAACGGAAAAGCATTTCCCGCAACTGATCCGATCGTGGTGAATGTAGGCGAGACATTGCAGGTGGTGTACCACAACGAAGGTTTGACCTGTCATCCGATGCATTTACATCGAGTGAAACAACTTGTCATCGCTAAGGACAACTGGTCACTTGATCAGCCTTATTTCGCTGACACACTCACGGTTTGTCCCGGCGAGCGTTACACAGTTCTCATTTCACCGACCGCCGAAGAAGTTGGTATCTGGGCATATCACTGCCACATCCTCACGCATGCCGAAACTGAAAAGGGCTTGTCGTTTATGACAACGGTGCTCGTTGTTCCGCCAGTGCCGGCGCGGGGACAAAGCGCTACGTAACCTCGGCACGACGAAGTTTTAACGCAGTGCTCACCAAGTGCGACCTACGATTGGTTACCACGATCATCAATCGTGGTAACCAATCGACAGAGACGGGCCTATGAAAAAAGAAGCGTCGAAAAAAGAAGCGTCGAGTAAAGAAGCGTCGAACGAAATGCATGGCAAAGAGAATTTCTCCGCCAACGGAAAAATCGTCGTAGGTGTTGACGGCTCAACAGGTTCTATTGCCGCATTGCACTGGGCCTACAACGAAGCACGAGTACGTAACTGCCGTTTAGAGATTCTCTCGGCTTGGCATTTTCCTGTTGCAGTTTCCATGCCCGGAATGCTGGCCATGCCGGCGCCCGAGGATCTTCAAGATTCAACCCGCGCATCGCTTTTGCGACTTCTGCAAAAAGAGGGAGTGACGGCCGATGGACCCGTTGAAGTGACAACGGCCGTCGGCGAAGGGAACGCCGCGGAATTACTTCTTACCGCTTGCAAAAATGCCGACTTATTAGTTGTTGGTTCTCGCGGGCATGGTGGTTTCGGCGGGCTCTTGCTCGGTTCGGTCAGTCAACAATGCGTAACTCACGCAAAATGCCCCGTCGTCGTCGTACATTCTTAGGGTGACAATAAGCGGCCTTTCGAGTGCTGAAGTCGAACAACGAAAAGCCGACGGACGCAGCAACGATGTCGAAGATCCCACCAGTCGAACGATTGGTCAGATCATTCGCGCCAATGTCATTACGCCCTTCAACATTCTGCTTGGCATTCTCTTCATAGTCATTCTGATTATCCGTGAATACCGCGACGGGCTGTTCGGAATTGTTGTTGTCGCCAATGCGCTAATTGGCATCGTGCAGGAAATTCGTTCAAAGCAAGCGCTCGATGCGTTAGCCGTTTTGAATTCACCGCATGTCACCGTGATTCGCGATGGACAAGAACTGGAAATTGAATCTAAAGAAGTCGTTCAAGACGACATCATCGTTCTTACGCTGGGCGATCAAATTGTGGTTGACGGTGAAATTGTTGACGCCACAAGTTTGGAAATCGACGAGTCACTCTTAACCGGTGAGGCTGATCCAGTCGATAAGTCCACCAATGATTCAGTGATGTCGGGAAGTTTCGTCGTAGCCGGCAGTGGTGTCATGCGAGCGACAAAAGTGGGAGCTAATTCCTATGCGTTCCAATTGTCGAACGAGGCCAAGCGCTTTTCATTAGTGAAAAGCGAATTGCGTACGGGAATAAATACCGTCATTAAATGGATCGGCTGGCTAATGCTTCCAGTCGCCATTGTTTTGATTTGGTCACAACTCGACGCGCATGAAGGAATCGTCGAATCAGTACAAGCCTCCGTTGCGGGATTAGTGGCGATGGTTCCCGAGGGTCTTGTGCTTTTGACATCAATTGCATTCGCTCTAGGCGCCACGCGTTTGGCCTCTAAAAAAGTGCTCACCCAAGAGTTAGCGGCTATCGAAGGATTGGCGCGTGTCGATGTCATTTGTCTCGATAAAACCGGAACATTGACCGAAGGCGCTCTGGCGTTTTCTCGCATTGAGGTCTTACAAGGAGATCATCAACTGGCTATCAACGCATTAGGCGCGTTAGGTGGATCGGAAGATCATCCCAATCCCTCGTTAGCGGCTATTGCATCTGGATGTCCAGATCCGGGCTGGCAGAAATCCGACACCGTCGCGTTTTCATCGGCGCGCAAATGGAGTGCCGCCAGTTTTGAAAATCAACAATCTTGGTATCTCGGCGCACCCGATATTTTGCTTGACCATATTGCCAAGAACGGTGCCGATCGCGCGCTAATGGAAACCGCCCGCGCACAACTTTCGCAGTACGCGTCGCAAGGCCAACGAGTTTTGTTATTAGCCACAACGCCGCAACCATTGGATGGTGAAAATTTGCCGGCAACACTTTCCCCTGTTGCCTTCGTTGTACTCGACGAACAATTGCGACCAGCAGCCGAGCGCACCTTGCAATATTTCGCCGATCAAGGCGTCGAAGTGAAAGTCATTTCTGGTGACAGTCCAATCACTGTGGGTGCGGTTGCTCGACGTGTCGGAGTACGTGGCGCGGAAAACCCGGTGGACGCGCGTACGTTGCCCACGGATCAAGAAGAACTGGCCAATGTTTTGGAAACGCACACGGTGTTTGGCCGAGTCACACCTCAGCAAAAACGCGAAATGGTGCATGCATTACAAAGTCGCGGTCATACCGTGGCCATGACCGGTGACGGTGTGAACGACACCTTGGCCCTAAAAGATGCTGATATCGGCGTAGCAATGGGATCAGGATCAGCCGCAGCGCGTGCTGTTGCTCGATTCGTTCTTTTGAACAACGATTTTGATGTGTTTCCTTCAGTCGTAGCTGAAGGACGAAGGGTTATCGCCAACGTTGAGCGCGTTGCCAATTTGTTCTTAACCAAAACGTTTTACGCCGTTACGTTTGCAATTGCCGTTGGATTATCGCGTTTCGAGTTTCCATTTCTTCCTCGGCATTTCACGCTCATCTCTTCGCTGACCATCGGCACTCCCGGATTTTTCCTCGCCTTAAGTCAAAACAATCGTCGGGCCGAACCTGGATTCTTGCCACGGGTTTTACGGTTCGCATTGCCAGCAGGTTTCGTGGCGGCCGTCGCAACCTTGGTGAGTTTCTTGGCGGTGAAACAAGATCTCCCGCTACATGAAGCACGAACGTGCGCCGTCATCACACTGTTCACTATTGCTCTTTGGGTGCTGGCCATTCTTTGTCGGCCCTACAAGTTATGGAAACTCGGTCTTGTGATTGCGATGGGTGCTGCGTTCATTGGCGTTTTATCGATTGGTTTCTTACGCGACTATTTCGAACTTCCACTACCGCCTGTTAACGACCGCTGGTTTGCTTTTATGGTCGGCGCTATCGCAGCCGCAGTAATTGAAATTGGTTGGCGGATTACGAAATGGAACGCACAAGAAAAAAGCGATTTGGAAGACGTTTAGTCGGCGCGCTTTTTGCGTTCGTTAAGTCGAGCGGCATACACCGCAGCTTCCGTACGGCGCTGCATTCCCATCTTGGCTAACAAATTTGAAACGTAATTTTTGACGGTCTTTTCTGCGAGATACATGCGGTCGGCAATTTCTCGATTCGTTAAACCTTCCGCTAACAAATCGAGAATTCGTCGCTCTTGCTCCGTAAGACCTTCGAGCCGTTCATCAGGTTCATTACCGCTGCGGATTCGTTCGAGTACACGCGCCGTGACTCCGGGATCCAATAGTGATTGTCCGGCGGCAACTTTCCGAATGGCGTCAATCAATTCGGTACCGCGCACCTGTTTAAGTACGTATCCCGACGCTCCAGCCATGATGGAATCAAATAGCGCTTCGTCATCGGCATACGACGTGAGCATTAAGCAGTGAATTGAAGGCTTGCGGCTGCGTATCTCCCGACAAACTTCAACTCCATTTCCATCACCAAGACGAACATCTAAGACCGCCACATCGGGAGTCATTTGCTCAACAACGCTTAATGCCTCAGCGGCTGAACTCGCTTCGGCCGTTACTTCCATATCGTCGGTTGATTCGATGAGTTCGCGCAATCCACGGCGAACAATTTCATGATCATCGAGCAACAAAACCTTTATGGGCACCGGATCATTTTGCCGCAGAAATCGGACCTACGATGCCGGTGTGGTGCAGTCCAACGATCTTGACCAACTTCTAAAGGCAATCGTGGCTGTCGGTAGTGAACATGAACTGCCTACGGTCTTGCGACGCATTGTCGACAGCGCCACAGAATTGTCTGGCGCAAAATGGGGAGCGCTCGGAGTACTCGACGAGACGGGCACATTTCTCTCGCAATTCCTTTACTCCGGTATCGACGAAGAAACCGCGAAAAAGATCGGTGACCTCCCTTCGGGACGAGGAATCTTGGGACTTTTAATTGTTGAACCAACCCCCATTCGCATTCCGCATATTCGCAATCACCCCGAGCGCTTCGGCTTTCCCCCCAATCACCCAGAAATGGATTCTTTTCTCGGTGTTCCGATTCGAGTGCGCGGTGAAGTATTCGGAAATTTGTATCTCACTGGCAAGGACGAAGACTTCACTGACAAAGATGAAGAACTTGTCGTCGGCTTAGCAACTGCCGCGGGTGTCGCCATTGAAAACGCGCGTTTACAAGCCCGTATCGGCGAATTGCATGTTGTGGAAGACCGAGAGCGAATTGCTCGCGATCTTCATGACACTGTCATTCAGCGAATGTTTGCCATGGGTCTTGGTTTACAAAGTTTGGCAAACCGCAGTAACGATCCCGAACTTACGCAGCGACTTCAAGAAATTGTCGATGAACTCGACGAAACTGTGCGCCATATTCGCACCACCATTTTTGAACTACAACGACGTCGTCTTCCGGGACGTAGTGTTCGACAAGAAATTATTGAACTCGTTGAAGAACTTTGTTGGCGAGCCAATATCACACCGACGATTTCGTTTTCGGGGCCAATCGATTTAGTCATTGCTGATTCCACCGCCACGCATCTTGTAGCCGTCGTTGGTGAAGCCATAACCAATGTCGTGCGCCATTCGCAGGCGACCGCAGTCGCGGTAAGTGTGCGCAGTGATGAAAACATCACCCTCACAATCTCCGATAACGGCATCGGTTTGCATAATGCGCAGAAAGACGGAAACGGATTGCGAAATATCAAGAGTCGCGCCGCCCAATTAGATGGTCAGGTTGAACTCAACTCAACCGATGAAGGCACCACAATTATTTGGACTGTGCCGAATAACGATTAGACACCGGTGTGTCCAAATCCACCTTCACCGCGTTCGGAATCACCAAGGTCTTCAACACTTTCTCTTGGTTCCAAAACAACATGCTCAACTTTTTGCACCACGAATTGAGCAATGCGATCACCGCGACGAATATGAAAAGGCTCAACAGGATCGGTGTTGATTAACAACACCTGCAATTCACCGCGGTAACCACTATCGATGAGTCCCGGAGTGTTTAAACAGGTAACGCCATGTTTGAGCGCCAACCCGCTACGCGGTTGAATGAACCCGGCATAACCGACAGGAATAGCAACAGCGATACCAGTGGGGACAAGCGCGCGCCCTCCGGCCGGCAGCAAAACCACGTCTTGGCGGGCCAATAAATCGAGGCCGGCATCACCCACTTTTGCGTAGGCGGGTAACGGAAGATCGGGGTCGAGTTGATGGACTGGAACTTCAAGCACCTCTGGATCGTACGACGAATGCCTAGGATCGTTACGTGCTTGCGTGGATTGACCTCGAAATGACCGGATTAGACCCGAAACGCCATGTGATCGTGGAGATCGCCACATTGCTGACCGATGACGAGTTGAACATCGTGGCGGTGGGTCCCGAACTGGTCATCGGCCAAGACAAGGCGGCCCTCGACCAGATGGACGATGTCGTGGTTTCAATGCATCGCCGCAGCGGCTTGCTGGAACTTATTCAATCGTCAACGGTCACGCTGTCCGATGCCATTGAACAAACCATGGCGTTCCTCACCGAACATATTCCTCAAGCACGCACCGTTCCGCTTTGCGGTAATTCAATTGGAACCGATCGACGGTTCCTCGCCGAGTACATGCCCGATATCGAAAACTTCCTTCACTATCGATCGGTTGATGTTTCGACGTTAAAAGAACTCATCAAACGTTGGAATCCAAAAATTTTGGAGAACGCTCCGAAGAAAAGTGAAGGCCATCGCGCCATGGACGATATTCGGGAATCCGTTGAGGAACTGCGCTTTTATCGTGATTCGTTCTGCCGTTTGGCCGAATAGCGTTACGCTACGAAGCGGGGGAACAACGCGGGATTGCGCGAGACGCAGGGGAAAATAAATGGCAGAAGAAGTGCGTAAACCGAAACAAGAACAAGAAGACGCGTCAACGGAAATCACCGAAGTTGGCCGCGGCATTCTGCGTTTACAACTTCCCACCAATTTCACTGGTCTTGGGCACGTCAACACGTATGCGATTGAGGACAGCAAAGGATTCACTTTGGTTGATCCGGGTTTGCCGTCGGATGAATCGTGGGAAGCGCTACAAGATCGTTTGCGCTCGGCTGGCATTCCGTTAGCGCGCGTCCATACCGTCTACATCACTCATTCGCATCCCGATCATTTCGGCGGAGCACATCGTTTAGTAGAGGAATGTCACGCGGAAGTCTTGACCTCCACCATGTTCCGCAAATGGACAGATCTTCTCGACCTTGATGAAACACCGCTTGAGCCAGTGAATCCCGCTGATGTCAGTGAAGTGGGCACAGTCTTAGATGCATTGCCGGCGGCTGATGAAGAAGAAATGGAATTGTCATTTCCCGGATTCAAAGCATTCCGCGATCGATTACGTGCCGCCGTCGCTGACGGACGCATTGAAGAACTTTCTTGGATGCGTGCACCGCGTCCCACAATCGTGGTTGATGATCAACAAATTGTGCGCATGGGCGATCGCGATTGGATTGCAGTCTTTACGCCGGGTCATACCCATGATCACTTGTGCATGTTTTCGCCCGAAGATGGAATTCTCCTCACCGGCGACCATGTACTTCCCACAATTACTCCGCATATTGCTGGGTTTATGGGCGGCGATCCATTGGCCAATTATTTGCTCAACCTCGACAAAGTTGCTGGGCTGGAAGGCGTGACTCTTGCTCTCCCCGCCCATGGACATCCATTCGGTGATGTCTCCGGTCGATGCAATGCCATTAAAGATCATCACGATGTTCGTTTGCAGTTGCTCCAAGACGCAGCCAACGAAACCCAATGGGCGGCGGTACCGAAGTGGTCGGAATTTCTGTTTTCGCCACGTAGTCGCGGACCGATGGCCGATAGCGAAACGTACGCACACCTTGAACATCTTCGACTGGCGGGCAAAGCCGAACGACGCGGTGTGGGCGAATCGCTCGAATATCACGTGTTCTCGTGAAAATAAGCGCACGCGAACTTTTGGCTTCACGCTCGGTGAAGCCGCTTTTGTTGACAACTCTTTTGTCAACCATGTCAAGCGTGGTGCAACTCACTGCGCTCGGTTTGTTGGTGTACGACTTAACCGGCCGTGATCTCGATTTAGGTTTACTTGGATTAGCAGAATTTTTACCGGGCCTCTTCCTTATGACGATCACTGGCTCAGTGGCCGATCGATTTAACCGACGGTTCGTCATTACTGTTGCGCTCACTGCTCAGATTGTTTGCTCACTCACAATTGCTTGGTATGCGTCAACCGGCAATAGCGAAACGTGGCCCATCTTTTTGTTGGTTGCTTGTTTTGGTGCGGCGCGTGCGTTTTCAATTCCAGTACTGCGTGCATTGCCCGCCGACATTGCTCCCGATGGAGGCCTTCCCCGATTAGTGGCCTTTAGCGCCACCGGTTGGCAAAGCGCCATCATCATTGGCCCCGTTATCGCTGGTTTTCTTTATCAAGATGCGTCAAATGTTCCGTTCGTTGGTGCCGCGATGCTTATGGCCGTCGCCATCATTTCCATTCAATTTGTGCGAATCGATCCTCGACATGCTGTAAGCGAATCGGATACCGCGGCGTCATTACGTGAACTGGCGGAAGAAAATCGGCCGGCGGAATCAATTGACGAGTTTGTTGAAGAGCCGGCAGCGGAAAAAGGATTTAGGGCTGCCTTCGAAGGTTTTCGCGTTATCCGTCGTAATCCAGCACTGCTCGGCGCAATTTCGCTCGATTTATTTGCCGTACTTTTTGGCGGTGCCTTTGCGTTGTTGCCCGCAATCGCCGAAAAGCAATTACAAGTTGATTCCGTAGGTTTGGGTTGGTTACGGGCGGCCGGCGGAATTGGTGCGGTGGTCGTAACCGTCATTTTGAGTGTGCGGCCAATCCAACGCCGTGTTGGTCCGGTGATGTTTTTATCGGTTGCTGCCTTCGGTCTTTTCACCGTGGTATTGGGATGGACGTCGTCGTTCACCGTGGCCCTGGCCGCCATCTTCTTGTTAAGCGCCGCCGATTCAGTCAGCGTCTACGTTCGCTCCACACTGGTTCCGCTTGTCACGCCGAGTTCGGCACGAGGACGCGTTATGGCCGTTGAAGGTGTGTTCATCGGCGCTTCGAACGAATTGGGTGGATTTGAATCGGGCGTACTTGGTCAAGCAATTGGAACGCGCGCCGCAGTGATGTTTGGTGGCTTCGCCACTATTGGCATTGTCGGCGCGTGGATCTTGCTGTTCCCAAGTCTTTGGAAGTTTGATCGCTTCCCTGAACGTCCACCCGATTAACGAACTGGTTTCCAAACAGCGCGTGCGTTTTCGCCTTCGACTTTTCCTTCATCGCGCAATTTACGTAAATGGGCATGTACTGATCGTCGCGCCATTGGAACCAGAATCGGATCGAGATTTTCATACGCCGCCGTTACTAATTGGGAAACGCGGGCCGAACCTAACTCGATAAGCAATTTATGAAGTTGCTCTTCACGCTCGCGTCGGTGATCTAAGTACCAATCAATATGCGCAATCGGTTGATCAATCACATAGCCATGCCCAGGGGCAATAAAACGGGGTTGCAAAGCGCGCACCTTTTCTAATGATTGAAAATATGCGGTCATATCGCCATCGGGCGGAGAAATAACAACCGTCGAGCCTTGCATGATGTGGTCGCCGGAAAACAGCGTCTGCTCTTCTTCCACTAGGTAGCAAAGATGATTGCTGGCATGTCCGGGAGTGGCGACCGTCCGGATTGTGAATTCATCGGTTTCTAAACGAAAACCATCACGTATTTGTTTCGTTACTTTCAAACCATTGCGATTGGAATAGGCAAAAACTTGTGCGCCCGTTTTCTTCACTAAACGAGCCGTTCCCGGTGAATGATCCGGATGCGTATGCGTGCAAAAAATCCATCGAATAGAACCGTTGGCGGCGTCCAAGATGGCATCGGAATGCGTTTTATCGTCAGGGCCAGGATCGATAACGGCCACATTTTCATGACCGACTAAATATGTATTAGTGCCCTTGCCGGTCATATGTGAAGGGTTCTTCGCCGTAATACGACGAATGCGTTCCGAAATGGCCACGGGTTTTTCGTGCACAAGTTCGACCGGATTTTTTGGAATGGGAATTTCACTCATGATCGCCCGCATCTAACTGCGGCGGCCGCGTCGGCCTACGGGGTGGCGTGACATCGCCAATGTATTCAACGTTAATGACTCGACTTTGGCGACGATTCACAACATTCAAAATGCGCGAGCGATTCATAATGCGTTTTCCAACTGGTTTCCGCAAAAACGGTAAGAGCAACAACAAGCCAATGGCATCAGTAATGAAACCAGGAACGACGCATAAAACACCGGCGCAGAAAATCAAAAACGTATCGAGCACTTCACCGGCAGGAATATCTCCGCGGGCAACGGTTTCGCGTAAACGACGCACGGCGGCGGAACCTTCTCGTTTCACTAGCCATCCGCCAAAAAAACTCACGGCGATTAATGAAATGAGCATCGGCCAGACACCAATGGCGTCAGCTACTAACACCATGACGGTGATTTCTGCGATGGGAACCACCAGAAAAATGAAGATCAGCAAAGCGATCACGAGGTCATCGTACTGGTGCAAAAAATAAACCCGGCGCCGGTAAACCGGCGCCGGGCAAGATGCGACGTTCCGTCCCCCCGAACGGGCGTCGCAGAGGTTTGCGGTTTGTTACACGGCCTGCCGTGCCAAGAGAATCTTGCGCTCAAGTTCACTCTTGCCGCCCCAGATGCCATGCGGCTCGCGAATTGACATCGCGTAGTCGAGACACTGTTTTCGAACAGAGCACTCCGCACAAATTTCTTTTGCCTTCCGCTCCCGTTGCAACTTGGCTTCTTTCCGCTCAAATTGCGCTGGTGGAAAAAACACGACCGCTTGCGGACCACGGCATGCTGCCTTGATCTGCCAATCGTCATCCAACCGCTGAACACTCATGTGTTCCCCCTCTCCAAAAGGGGAAAGTAGCGAAGTGTGACAGTTGTCGCAAGACGCGGAGCCAAAAAATCAGAAAAGCCCGCGATCGCCTTTAAATTCGGGTTTTTTGGGGACCCTCGGCCTAGTTTCCGGAGCGATCTCGGTAGTCTTTGGCCCCACCTGACTCAGGTTCAACCTCTAAAACCAGCCCATCAATGCCGATGACTCGGACTCGTTCGAGTTCCTCGATGGGCGTGGCCCGGTTGGTGCTGGCCCGCCAGAGCGCGTCACGAATTTGCACCACGCCATCAGGATTCACCGAAGAGACCGCGCGTCCAATTTCACCGATCATCCATTCACGGCCAATGGTGGGCGTAGAAAAGCGCGTACGAACCATTGACGGCATACCGCCGATGAAGGCAAGTACAACACCAACGATGGCTACTAACAACGTGATCCACGAAAGCGACATGCCATCGAACACGGTGAATGAGAAAACAACGAACATGACAACGCCAACGCCGGTCCAAAAACGAGGAACTCCCGTTTGTACATCAACGGCGAAAGCGAACATGGAGATGGCGAGAATGACTAATGCCCACCAACGCGTGGGTAATACCCAAAGACCGTAGCCCGCTAACAAAAATGATCCGGCGCCAACCACGCCAGCAACGCCAACACCGGCAGTGAACAACTCGAAAATAATGAGACATAAACCGAGCGTGACTAACAAATAAGCAACCGCCGGGCTCGCAACGGTGTGCATCAAGTTAGAAACCAAGGAGAGTTGATTGAATTCAACTTGCGTAATTGGTTCACGACGAATTTCGCCATTGTCAGCCGTGGTTTCTTTTGTTTCCACGCCCGGGAAATTAATGACCATGTCGCCGATGGTTGGTGACGTCACGGTACTCACCCCAACATCAGCGGCCTCTTGTGCATTTAAACGATCGTTTTGTAATGCATTCATTCGGGCCGCATTTAAACCAGGCACAAGTGCGGGACCAGAGTCGCCAATCGAACTGCCAGGAGAAACACCAACTTGATCAGCGGCTCCCGCTAATTGCGCTGAACCATTCACCAAACTCGAACCTGATGGTCCAACCCAAACACCAATAAGTGTGCGCGCCGCGAGCATTTGTTCAAGAAGTTCTTTGTATTGCGAATCGGAGATAACAACGCCATTGGAATCGGTTTGCAAAATAAGTCCGATGTCACCGCGAGCATCTGCTTGCTCGATCGATGTCGAAATGAAATCGGCTAAGACCGGATCGATAAGGCCGTTGACTTTCAAAATCGTGATCCCACGGGTTTGGGGAACTTGAGCGCCCGCAATCGGCGAAGTGAAAAGAGAAGCCAAAGAGAACAGCAAACCGCCCAAAAGGACAGCAATTCCGCCTGCTCTCGATAGCCTGCGAGCATCTCGACGCAGTAGGGAAAATGGAACCCGAACGTTTCTTTTCATCTTCACGATCACTCATCGTTGCCGGTAAGGGAGGGGTGGGCAAAAGCGTGGTCGCAACTGCGGTCGCTTTAGCGGCGGCCCGCAGTGGGCTTTCGGTCACATTGGTGCGTCTCTCGCCCCTGCCCGACGCGCCTAAACCGGTGAAAACAATGGTGATTTCCCCTGATCAAGCCCTTTCCGGCTATCTGGCCGATCAAGGTTTGGCGGGAGTGACCAAACGGCTTTCCTCCTCAGGCGCCATTGATGTGGTGACTGCGGCTGCTCCTGGCATTCGCGATCTTTTGGTCTTGGGGCGGATCAAACAGTTGGTGAATAAACAGGAGTCCGACCTCATCGTGGTGGACGCGCCGGCGGCCGGACATGCGATTGGTTTCTTGCGCTCACCCACCGGATTGTTAGCCGCAACCCAAACCGGACCAATCGCACAACAAGCAACCGATGTGCTGGCGATGTTGTCCGACGGCGAACTTTGTCGCGTGATGTTGGTGACTTTGGCCGAAGCAACTCCGGTCACCGAATGCATCGAAACGGCGTTTGCTCTAGAAGACGAATTAGGAATTCAACTGTCGCCCGTTATTGCAAACAACATCATTGATGCTGCGGGCACCGACGATGCTTTCTTCAGCGAGCAAAAGAGTGATCCCGTCGATGAACTACTTGATGAATTGATTTCGTTTCGCCGTAGTTGGTTTCTGCAACAACAAACACAATTAGCGCGTTTACAAAATGAATTTCCGCTTCCGGTCTTACAACTGCCAAAACTTTTTGCTCCCACTATGGGTGAAGCGGAAATCGAACTACTCGCCGCCGATCTGCTTTTGCAATTGCAATCACGTTCGGATCTCGAACTATGACGTACGCCGACGTGTTGAGCGATCGCTCCGTTGACGTTGTTCTCTGCGTCGGAGCCGGCGGTGTGGGCAAAACAACCACCGCCGCCGCTCTGGGCGTGCGCGCCGCGCAATTAGGGCGGAAAGTTTGTGTCCTCACGGTTGATCCGGCCCGACGATTGAGTTCGGCGCTGGGCATTGAAATGGCCACCGATCAATTTCATCAACCGCAAAAGATTGATTTGCCCGATGCACCAGGTGAAATGTCGATTGTCATGCTCGACTCACAACGAACGTTTACCGAGTTGATTCACACCTACGCTGCGAATGAACAGCAAGCCAATGCGATTTTGCAGAATCGAATTTTTCACAACATCGCAACGTCGATGGGCGGAACTCACGACTACATGGCGATGGAAAAACTCTTCGAATTGCACGCACTACCGCAATTCGATTTAGTGATTGTTGATACGGCGCCATCAACCAATGCAAACGACTTCATCGAAGCACCCAATCGCATTACGAATTTTCTCAATCACCGTCTTTATAAAATTTTGGTGACACCCAAACGCGGTATCGAGAAAATCATCAATGTGGCGGCACAATCGGTGCTGCGAACGGTGGGCAAATTGGTGGGCGCCAGCGTGGTGGACGACGTCATTGATTTCTTTGCCAATTTCGATGGCATGGAAGAAAGTTTTCGTCACCGCGCCACCGAAGTAAACGCATTGCTGCGCGCACCCAGCACTTACCGCACATTGGTCATTACGCCACGCGATGACGTTGTGAATGAATCGACAAGATTCGCTCGGTATTTAGAAAAAGCCGGACTGCCCGTCAATCATGTGATCGCTAATCGCGTCCATCCCACAATTGATCCGGCTCTGCGCGCCGGGCTGCTCGCCCGTTGTGAAGCCGAGCCGCAATGGCATGAGTTGGTGACCCAGAGCGTCTTGGTTGCTGATTATGAAGCGGAAGCGATGCAGCAAGTACAAACACACTTGGGCCCAATCCCCATCACCACCGTTCCCTCATTGGAATCCGATGTGCATGATCTCTCCGGTGTGGTGCGAATCGGCGGTTGGTTGGGAGAGATCGACAGCAAGGGATAATGTCGAGCCGTGCCTACGATTTTGCTTGCCACCGATTCCGATTCACTGCTCGCCGAAGTCGACGGAGCATTGGCCGATGATCGCACCAATGTTTTCCGTGTGCGCGCTGGTATTGACGTACTCACCGCCATCGATGAATTGTCACCCGATCTGGTGATCTTGGACGAGCAAATCGGAAATATGGGTGGTATCGCAACCTGTATGGCGATTCGCAACGCTGAAGGTGTTGACGAAATCCCCATCACCGCGGTGTTGTTACTTCTCGATCGTGGCCATGATGTCTTCCTTGCCGATCGCTGCGACGCCGATGGCTATTTGGTGAAGCCGCTTGATGCCATCCGTCTGCGCACTGCCGCAGCCACGGTGATGGCCGGCGAGCCGTATGCCGACCCGAACGGTCCGGTTACTGCCGCCTTTTAATTCGATGAACTCCCTCAGGTAGGGTGTCACCTTCACGGGCTGTGGCGCAGGTTGGTAGCGCGCTTCGTTCGGGACGAAGAGGTCGTGGGTTCAAATCCCGCCAGCCCGACCAAATCTCGAAAAGTTACGAGTCGCAGATTTTTAGCGACGAGCTAACAACACTTCAGCGATTTGCACTGCGTTAAGAGCAGCACCTTTGCGCAGGTTGTCGCCCGATAAGAACAAACTCAAACCGTTCGGACGTGAACTGTCGATACGGATGCGACCAACAAAAGTTGGATCGACACCGGCGGCCATAAGCGGTGTTGGCACATCGGCAAGTTCAACACCGGGGGCCTTCACTAATAAACGGCGAGCGTCTTCGGGGCTTAGCGGTGAAGCGAACGACGCCGAAACGGTCATTGAATGACCGGTGTAGACCGGCACGCGCACGCATGTAACACCAACCGCCAATTCTGGGAGTTCCAAAATCTTGCGGCTTTCGTTACGCAGTTTTTGTTCTTCGTCGGTTTCACCTAAACCGTCGTCAACCAAATTGCCTGCAAAAGGGATGACGTTATAAGCGATGGGCGCCACAAACTTTTGCGGTGGCGGAAATTCAACGGCGGTGCCGGAATAGGCCAGCGCGCTCGCGCCATCGCCGACTTTGCGAATTTGTTCTTCGAGTTCTGCGGTTCCGGCTAAGCCACCACCAGAAACGGCTTGGAAGGTGGTGACGTACATGGCCGTTAATCCCGCTTCTAAATCGAGCGGTTTTAAGACCGGCATGGCCACCATGGTGGTGCAGTTCGGATTGGCGATGATGTTCTTCGGCAGCGATTCGAGTGCATGGGCATTTACTTCCGGCACGACCAACGGAACATCGGGATCCATACGCCATGCCGATGAGTTGTCGATAACTACCGGACCACTTTCGGCCACACGCGGTGCAAGGGCACGCGAGGTAGTGGCGCCAGCCGAAAATAAAACAATGTCGAGATCGTCATAGGACGCGGTCTCAGCATCTTCGACTTCAATTTCGGTATCACCGAAACCAAGACGGCGACCGGCAGAACGAGCCGAGGCAAAAAGACGGAGTTCAGAAACGGGGAATTGACGCTCGAGCAAAATCGAACGCATGACTCCGCCAACTTGGCCGGTGGCTCCAACAATTCCAATACGCATAAGGGGTCAAACCCTAGCGGGAGTGACCATTAGTTCCATAGTCAGTTAATTGCCCTGCAAACTAAGGGTTTTTCGCGTATCGAACTTTGGTCAGAGCCACTGTTCTTACCGGCTCGGCTCACTCAATCGACATAGACGGGGCCATCAGCCAGCCCGAACGTATCGTGCAGTGCAACTACTGCTCGTTCCACTTCTGATTCGGCCACCACACAACTCACACGAATGGCGGAGGTCGCAATCATTTCAATGTTGATGTTGTGTTCCGCCAATGTTTCAAACACTGTTGCGGCCACACCCGGGTGAGATTTCATACCGGCGCCTACAACGCTGACACGGGCGACGGCGGAATCGCTTGTCACCGATGACGCGCCAATCTCCGCAACATGCGCTTGGCAAATTTCAACAGCACGATCTAGTTCGGAATGCGGAACGGTAAACGAAATATCGGTAACACCATGATCAGACGTGTTCTGCACAATGAGATCAACGTTGATGCCTTCATTAGCCAAGGCACGAAAAACTTTGGCGGCGATGCCGGGACGATCAGCAACGCCACCGATGGTGACTTTGGCTTCGTCAGCATCATGCACAACTGCGGAAACGATGGCCTGTTCCATGGATGGATCCTCCTTGGTGACAATGGTGCCGTTTTCCCATGTAAATGCTGAACGAACGTGCAGATCAACATTATGAGTACGGGCAAATTCAACCGAACGCATGGCCGGTTTCGGACATCCATTAGCGGTCATTTCTAAAAGTTCATCGAAACTGATGCGCTCCATGCGGCGCGCGTTTTGCACAATGCGCGGATCGCTCGTGAACACACCCGTGACATCGGTGTACAACTCACATGAATCAGCATTTAATGCATGCGCCAATGCAACGGCAGTGGTATCGGAACCACCGCGTCCTAAAAACGTTTCGTCGCCATCAGGAGAAATCCCTTGGGCGCCGCCAACTACCGCAACGCGGCCGGCCGCTAATGCGGCAGCAATACGCGTAGGAACGACAGCAAAAATTTTGGCATCACGATGTGTGCGATCGGTTTGGAAACCGGCTTGAGCACCAGTAAACGATTCGGCATCGATACCGAGATCGCAGATCGCCATAGCCAAAAGCGCCATGGCTTTGCGTTCACCAGCGGTGACAAGCATGTCCATTTCACGACCGGGTCGCTTTGATGAAACATCGTTGGCCAGACGCAAAAGATCGTCAGTTTCCTTACCCATGGCGGAAATAACGACGACGACTTGATTGCCTTTACGCACCGTGCGCGCCACATGATCCGCAACGGCGCGCATGCGCTCGGGATCGGCTACGGAGGTGCCGCCAAATTTCTGAACGAGTAGACCCACGGCTGAAAAGGTAGCGTCAATGACACGAATCTCTGAATTGAGTTACGAAAGTCGTCCGATATGCCTCGTCCCCAATCCCGCCGTCAACGGCAACTCGCCCGTGAACAGGCCCGAGCAGCCAAAGCGGTCGCAACACAACGACGCAAGCGAGTAACCCAGATTGTGGCGGCCGTTGTTGTCGTGGCCATTGTGGCGTCCATCTTTGGCGCCCTTCTTGCGGGACGATCGGGATCACAAAGTTCGACATCAACATCGGTGCCGGATCGTTCCACCACCACATCTTCGCTGCCTTCTAATGGCGTAGAGCCGCAAGCGGCCGCCGTCGGCGCAACATTGAATTCGGCGACTTGTCCTTCGCCGGAAGGCACCTCACCACGTACAACATCGTTCCCAGGATTCGCCAACGGTGTTCCGCAATGCATTGACCCGAACTATTTCCATATCGCAACGTTTTCAACGTCAGTTGGCGAACTCGTCATTCAATTGAATCCCAAAGTGTCACCGAAATCAGTGAACACATTTACAGTTTTGGCTCGCTATCACTATTTCGATGGACAACCGGTAACGAAAATTGTTGATCGTGCTTCATTCACTATCGGAACACTTTTTCAAACAACGAATAATTTCGGATTCACGATCGACCCTGAGTTTCCGGGCGCCGGCACCATCTTCACTCCAGGTTTTCTTTCCATCACGCCGCGCTCGCCCGCAGAGTTAACGGTGGCCACATTTGAAAAGGCCGCCGATAACAATCAAGCGGTCAATCCTTTAGGCGTCATGCTTTCGGGCGATGACGTGCTTACCGCAGTCAACGCCGCCGCCTCCGAAAGCGGTGAGCCCACCAAACAAATAACTATTCGATCGGTAAGTGTGCGGCAGTCCAGTCCGCTGCCTAAGTAAGCCGAAAATTTCTTCAAGTCCCTCTCATCTTGTGGGCTCGATTCCGCAGGGCCGCGCAAAATTGCTAGCGTTCGGCGCCAATGGGAACTTCAAAACGTGAACGACAGAAGGCCGGACATCAGGCTCGGCTCCGCGCCGAAAAGGAAATGGCGAAGCGCAATCGCGCGCGCCAACGTATTTTGAAATTCGGCGGCATCATTGTTGGCGCCGTCGCCGTGGTTGCACTTTTCTTTGCTCTTAATCAAGGAACATCAGACACCACGACCGCATCATCGACTACTTCATCAACACTGGCGCCGAATTCGGCGGCTGGAAAACCATGTGTTGATGTCACCGGCGACGTTCCGGCCAACGCACCGAAAGTGAAAATGCCCATCGGAGATCCGCCTAACGAATTAGTGGTGGAAAACCTTAAAGAGGGCGAAGGTGCACCGGTCGTTGCAGGGGATACGGTCACGGTTAATTACATCGGCGTCTCATGTTCAACTGGTTTAGTTTTCGATTCCAGTTGGGCGAAGAATAAGCCCGCGACTTTCCCATTAAGTGGCGTCATCGCCGGTTGGTCACAAGGTTTGTTGGGTATGAAACCAGGCGGTCAACGATTACTCGTCATTCCGCCGAATATGGGTTATGGCTCGGGAGGTCAAGGAGCAATTCTTCCCGACGAAACGTTGGTGTTTGTTGTTGATCTCATTAGTGCTGAACCGACACCTTCAACAACGGTGGCGCCAACCACAACGGCAGCGCAATAACTCGTTACGGAACGGCGGGCAATCCGTCGATTCCGCAAAGCGTTCCCGCTTTATGAACAGCAACGGGACCAATACTGCGCCAACCATTGCTGTCATGCACTAACGCCGAGCGTTCAGGCAGTTCAACTAACGCAACATCTTGTGATGCCAAGTCGATCGTGCGACGCACTTTGTCAGGCGACCATGTATTCGATCGAGCAATCACCGAAAGTTTGGGGCAAAGTCCGAGACCGACAGTGAACGCACCACCGCGCACATCAACCATCGGATCACAAATAACGTCAGCGCCAGCATTACTGCCCGCTAAAACGCCACCGTTTTTCCAAAACGAAACAAGAGCATCAAAAAGTGGTGTTTCTTTTAAGCATGACTTGATATGCATCGGTGAAACACCGGTGAGATAAATGAACTTCGCTTGACGTACTTTGTCGATGTATTCGCTAACCGCAGCATCACTACGCGTGTACACCGGCAACTCGGTGCATTGCACACCTAGATCTTGAAACCAACTTTGCGCTTGGGCCACTGCCTTCTTTGGATTCTCATAGGCCCAACCCGTGGCGAGAAGAACAACTTCCGATGCACCCGATTGGGTAAGAAGTTCGCGGTCAAAGTCGCAACCTTGCGAAAACTCTCCGCCGCCAACCAGCACCAGTGTCCCCGACATTGTTGATCCTTTCCCACAACTCACATTGAGGCTTCAATGCGCACGGAAGCCAAAGTACCCCTGTCGGGGGTGCTGGCGTTACGACTCTTCGTCATCAATTGCAGTTCTTTGGCCGAAATCGCTACCGGTCGGTAACATCGGCGCTCTTGGAAAGGACTCAACATGGCTATTTCCCGTATTGGCATTATCGGCTCCGGCATCATGGGCTCGGGTATCGCCGAGGTAGCAGCAACCACTGGACATGAGGTGGTGTTGCGTTCACGTTCGATGGACAGTGCGCAGGCCATGGTCGCTGGATTGCAAAAGTCGTTAGCCCGTCAGGTTGAAAAAGGTCGTCGTGAACAAGCCGACGCCGATGCCGCTTTGGCGCGCGTTACTGCCACCGACAAACTCGATGACTTAGCGAATTGCGATCTTGTTATCGAATCGGTTGTTGAAGATCTGAATGTGAAGTTGGACTTGTTCGCTCACCTCGACAAGATCTGTCAGCCGAACGCGATTTTGGCCACCAACACGTCAACCCTTCCGGTCGTGGAAATGGCGATGGCAACTTCCCGTCCCGGAAAAGTTTGTGGCGTTCATTTCTTTAATCCGGCTCCGGCAATGTCGTTAGTTGAAATTGTGCGTCCGCTCACCGCTGATGACGACACCATCAACTCCGTTGTTGCGTTTGCAACCGCTTGCGGTAAAGACCCAGTGGAAGTTGCCGACCGCGCCGGATTCATTGTTAATGCGCTGCTTTTCCCCTATCTCAACAATGCCGTGAAGATGTTGGAAAATGGCGTTGCTGACCGCGATGCCATCGATACCGCCATGAAGGGTGGTTGCAATTTCCCGATGGGACCATTGCAACTCCTCGACTTAGTTGGTCTCGATACTTCGGTTTCGATTCTCGATGCCCTTTATGACGAATTCCGTGACCCGAACTTTTCGCCGGCTCCCCGTCTCCGCCGCATGGTGGCCGCGGGCCATTTAGGTCGGAAATCGGGTCTTGGTTTCTACGATTATTCGAAAAAGTAATCCCCGCGAAGAACTTCTTTCAGAGTGATTCACTAAGCGTGCAGATCGGATTCCGATGACCACCTCTCACCGCAGCGCCGAAAAACCGTGGATGATGCGAACCTATTCAGGTCATTCAACGGCGCGCGCTTCGAATGAGTTGTACCGCACGAATTTGGCCAAAGGGCAGACGGGTCTTTCCATCGCCTTCGATTTACCAACGCAAACTGGTTACGACCCGGATGATCCGCGTTCGGCCGGTGAAGTTGGAAAAGTTGGCGTTCCGGTTGCTGAGTTAGGTCATATGCGCGAGTTGCTGCGCGAAATTCCTTTGGCCGGCATGAATACGTCGATGACGATTAATGCCACAGCTGCTTGGCTTTTGGCGCTTTATGTGGCGCATGCCGAAGAACAAGGAATCGCTCGATCAGAGTTACGCGGTACAACGCAAAACGACATCATGAAGGAATATCTGTCGCGGGGTACCTACATTTTTCCGCCGGAACCTTCCCGTCGTTTGATCGTGGACATGATCGCCTGGTGTTCAGAAAACATTCCGGCCTGGAATCCGATGAATGTTTGTAGTTACCACTTACAAGAAGCCGGTGCGACGCCCGTTCAGGAAATCGCATTTTCGTTGGCTACCGCTATCGACATTCTTGATGCTGTGCGCGATTCCGGACAGGTTCCGCCCGAACGAATGTCGTCGGTTGTTGCGTCAATTTCATTTTTTGTAAATTCCGGTATTCGTTTTGTCGAAGAAGTTTGCAAAATGCGCGCCTTCACCCAACTGTGGGATGAAATCACGCGTGATCGTTATGGCGTTGAAGATCCCAAAGCCCGTCGCTTTCGTTATGGCGTTCAAGTGAACTCATTGGGATTAACTGAAGCCCAGCCAGAAAACAACGTGCAACGCATAGTTTTAGAAATGCTTGGCGTGACTCTTTCAAAAGATGCTCGCGCTCGTTCATTGCAGTTACCGGCGTGGAATGAAGCGCTGGGCTTGCCGCGTCCATGGGATCAGCAATGGTCGTTGCGTATGCAACAAGTACTGGCGTACGAAACTGACTTGTTGGAATACGACGATATTTTCAATGGTTCACATGTCATCGAGAAATTAACGAATGAAATCGTGACCGCCGCTCGCGATGAACTTGAAGAAGTTATTGCTATGGGTGGTGCGTTTGCCGCAATCGACGAATTAAAGGGTCGATTGGTAGCATCGAACACAGAGCGTGTGCGCCGCATCGAAGCCGGTGAACAAACCGTGGTGGGTGTGAATCGCTTCACCGAAACGGCCGACTCTCCCCTGGCTGGCGACGAAGCCATTTTGCGTGTCGACCCCGCCGTTGAACAACAAACCATTGATGAAGTCACAACGTGGCGCAATGTACGTGATCAACAAAAAGTCGAAGCCGCTCTACAAGAATTACGGCGAGTAGCGGCCAGTAACGAAAACATCATGCCGGCCACCATCGCACTGGCTCATGCAGGCGGCACAACCGGCGAATGGGCCGGCGCCTTACGCGAGGTCTTCGGCGAATTCCGCGCGCCAACCGGCGTAGCCGCCGCTTCGGGTGTGGGCGAAATTTCTGAGGAATTACGCGCCACCGCCGCCAAAGTGCAGAAACTTAAAGGCGGACCAATTCGTCTACTAGTGGGTAAGCCCGGCCTTGACGGACATTCCAATGGCGCCGAACAAATTGCGGTCGCGGCTCGCGATGCGGGCATGGAAGTCATCTACCAAGGCATTCGTTTAACACCCGCACAAATCGCGGCGGTTGCCCGTGATGAAGATGTTGATGTCGTTGGGCTTTCGATTCTTTCGGGAAGCCATATGCAACTTGTGCCCGACGTGGTGAATCGTTTACGGGCTGAAGGACTTGATTGTCCTGTTGTTGTCGGCGGCATCATTCCCGAAGATGATCAGCCCAAACTTTTGGCCGCCGGCGTAGCGCGGGTTTACACACCAAAAGATTTTGAACTCGGCCGCATTGTTGCCGATATTGCTGAATTAGCCATCGCTCATCGCGGTGACGCTTAATCGTCCAGAAATTCCTGACGAATTTCATCGTTGTCGGCGTTCATGGGACGCCCAACATGGCGAATCACACCGGGCGTTGCCGAAAGGCGGGCAATGACATTTTGCATGGGCACGCCATCAACTTCAGTTACGGCTTGGCGCGCCTCAATATGTAAATCGTTTAAGACATCAGCCATCGAATACACCGGAGCCACAGCCACTTGCGCTTGCTCGGCGAGTTCTAAAACTTCTTGTTGGGTGCGGGCTTTCACCCAGTCACCAACAATGCGATCGATTTCCTCACGGTGAGCGACTCGATTCGCGAAACCTTTAAAGCGCTCATCGTCACCGGCACCAACGAGTTGCAGTAATCGTTGGGCTACCGATTCAGCGGTTGTACTAATCGCCACCCACGAACCGTCAGCGCATTGATACGTGTTACGCGGCACTGAATAAGGAATGCCGGAACCTAAACGCGGTTGTTCATAATCCAAAAGCGCAGACGCAGAAACTAACGGACCCATTAAATGCAACATGGATTCGAGCAAGTTGACATCGACAACCTGGCCCACGCCCGAATGCACAGCCACGAGCGTGGCAAACGCCGCCACAATTGCGGTGACTTCATCGGTTAACGCAATTGGCGGAAGGAGTGGTCCCCCGTCGGGTTCACCATTCACATTGGCAAAGCCGCTCATTGCTTCGGCCAACGTAGCGAAACCGGGACGCTGCGCATACGGACCTGTTTGACCAAATCCAGTTACCCGCGTGATTACTAAACGCGGATTGTCGGCCAAAAGTTTTTCGGGCGCGAGACCTAATGCTTCAAGTTTTCCCGGACGAAAATTTTCGACCAAAACATCGGCGCTTTGAATGAGTTTGCGGAGTAGTGAAATTCCTTCTTCAGTTTTTAGATCGAGTTCAATCGTGCGCTTGTTGCGACCGGCCATTTTCCAAAAAAGCGTGACGTCGTCGCGCGGATCGCGCCAACCCATATCGCGCACTGTGTCACCTTGGCCGGGACGTTCTACTTTGATGACATCAGCACCAAAGTCGGCGAGATGGCGCGCGCAGCCGGGACCGGCGAGCACCGTTGAAATATCAATGACGCGTAACGATGAAAGAGGACCATTTCGTCCCGTTTCATCATTGGCGGTGCGCATTTTGCTTTCGCTTCGAAATCGTTATGGTCGGCTTCGACGTTGCGGGACGGGACGTGACCACCAACGACCGGAAAAACGCCAGCGCGATTCCGGAGTTGATTCCGCCGCCACCGCAACGGGCCGCGTGACTTCGATTGCCGCAGCAATAGCGGCTGCTTCTTCTGCCGTGGGCTCGGGCGTAATGCGCACGTTGCTCACAACGGAATATTTCCGTGCTTACGGTGCGGTAATTCCTCACGCTTGGAACGCAACATCTCAAGACCCGCAATCACTTTGCGACGGGTATCAGCGGGATCGATGACATCGTCAACAAATCCACGCTCGGCAGCCACATAAGGATTAGCGAAACGCTCGGTGTATTCCTCCACCAATTCCGCACGACGCTTTTCCGGATCGGCGGCTTCCTGCAAATCGCGACGGTAAAGAATTTCCACCGCACCTTGCGGGCCCATAACCGCCAATTCAGCAGATGGCCACGCAAAAGCGAGGTCAGCACCGATCGACTTTGAATTCATAACCACATAGGCGCCGCCGTAGGCCTTACGCGTAATGACCTGAATACGCGGAACGGTTGCTTCGCAGAAGGCGTAAAGCAACTTCGCGCCGTGACGAATAATGCCGCCGTATTCCTGATCAACGCCCGGCAAGAAACCAGGAACATCAACGAACGTAACCAGCGGAATGTTGAATGCATCGCAAGTGCGCACAAAACGAGCGCCCTTTTCAGCCGATTCGATATCTAAAACACCGGCTAACACCATGGGTTGGTTTCCGACGATGCCAACGGTTTCACCATTTAAGCGAGCAAAGCCACAAACAATTGAGCCGGCCCAACGCGGGAAGTATTCGAAAAAGTCGCCATCATCAACAACTGATTCGATGACTTTCTTCATGTCGTAAGGAATATTGGGACTGGCCGGCATGATGTCGACAAGTTCTGGGCAGGAACGCATTGGGTCGTCACCAGAATCAAGAACCGGTGCCGTTTCTAAATTGTTCGACGGCAAAAACGAGAACAGATATTTCACATCGTCAAGACATGACTTTTCGTCGGGCGATACGAATGTTGCGACACCCGATTTCGAAGCATGTGACTTTGCGCCACCGAGTTCTTCCAATGTCACTTCTTCGCCCGTCACTGTTTTCACAACATCGGGACCGGTGATGAACATATGCGATGTTTCATCCACCATAAAAATAAAGTCGGTCATCGCTGGGCTGTACACCGCACCACCAGCGCACGGTCCGAGGATGACAGAAATCTGCGGTGTTACGCCCGAAGCCTTTACGTTGCGATGGAAAATACCGCCGTAACTTGCAAGCGAAACAACACCTTCTTGAATACGAGCGCCGGCACCGTCATTCAAACCAATTAACGGAGCGCCAACAGAAAGTGCGAGGTCCATGACCTTGTGAATTTTTTCGGCGAACACTTCGCCGAGTGCACCACCAAAAACAGTGAAGTCTTGAGAGAAGACGAAAACTTTGCGACCGTCGATTGTTCCCCAACCGGTGACAACACCATCGGTATAAGGACGAGCTTCGATTCCGCTTTCATGTGCGCGGTGACGCGCCAACATGTCGAGTTCATGGAATGAACCTTCATCCAACAAGTAATCAATGCGTTCGCGGGCCAGCATCTTTCCTTTGGCATGCTGACGTTCCACCGATTGCGGTGATCCGGCATGAAGGGCTTGCTCTTTTCGCTCGGCCAGTTGGGCGAGACGCTCTGACATTGGGTGGTCTGACATGGCCGAAACACTACCTAGCCAGCCGCCTAGGGCTGGAATGCGCCTGAAAGTTCGCCCTTGGCTCAATAGGCGTAGAATGGCTCCGTTCGCCCGCGGAAAGAAGGTTCACCATGTTCGGTGGCTGGGAACTCGTTGTTGTATTGCTCATCGTTGCGTTGTTATTCGGCGGCGCCAAGCTGCCCAAACTGGCCCGTTCGCTTGGTCAAGCCAAGGGAGAATTCGAAAAGGGTCTCAAAGAGGGCGACAAGAAGCCGGCTGAAGGTGCGGCCGACGAAAAGAAAGCCGACTGAGAAGAACTCGGTTTCAGCGGCTCGCCGCTAATGACTTTGCCCGCTCCACCAGTTTCGGTGCCACGATCACCTCGGCCCACTGGGCGAAATCTTTACGTGGACCACTCCAGCGCAACTCTTCGACATCTTTGATAGTCGGTGCCGACTCATCAACCGTTGCGATTTTGCGAAACAACAACGCCATATCAAATTGTTCTCGTAGCGTTTCGGCCAACTTGGCTGCCGAGCGAACGTTGAGATTCCACTTTTCGTGATCATGCGGAATTTTTTCTAGATGTTTGTACTTCGCCAAGACGGTGGCGGCTGATTTCGCGCCCCAACCACTTAATCCTGGAAAACCATCGGCGGTATCACCAACAAGGCCGAGATAATCGGGAATCGATGCGGGTGGAACACCAAATTTTTCTTCCACACCTTTGGCATCAAGTATTTGACCTTTACGTCGATCGAACTGCACAACGCGTTTGCCGCGTACGCATTGACCAAGATCTTTGTCGGGTGTGCAAATTAAAACTTTCTTGACGCGCTTATCGGCATCCGCCACTGCTGCAGCCGAAGCGAGCCCGTCGTCGGCTTCGTGTTTGATCATGGAAAACACTTTGAAACCGGCCGCTTCTAAAACTGAATCAAGAATGGGAAACTGATCGCCCAATTCGGGATCGAGATCTTCACCTGTTTTGTATCCGTCCCAAAGTTCATTACGGAAGGATTCAACAGTGCGATCGGTGGCAATTCCGATATGCGTGGCGCCTTCTTCCAGCATGTTGAACATGGAAGTGACAACGCCGCGAGTGGCGGCGATTTCTAGACCTTCTCCGTTTTGCCGCGAAGGTAAAGCAAAGTGATGACGAAAAAGTTCGTACGTACCGTCAACCAAATGAATAATCACATTGCCTCCTGTTCGGACAGTACCGCAGTTTTTCAGTTTCCGAGCGCAAGAATTTTGCGACAAAACTCATCGGCACTCTGCGGTGAGGTTGCAAAGAAAAAACTGGGCTCGAATAACTCGGCCTCCAAAAGCATTGGGGAACCAGCGTTGGTTACGACCATGTCATAGCGCGCGTAAAGCAATGGTTGCTTTGCGGTGAGGTGCCCATGCAAAGCAGTAGCCAATTCCATAACCGCCTCAGGCACAGTTTCACCGGAAATTTTTTCGCTATAGGTCGAATCAATAAATCCGCCATTCGCAGCCAAAATCGGGCCTTTGCGAAAACTATGAGAGAACTCGGAACCGAAAAAGACACATGAAAGTTCACCGTTGGCCGCAACCGATGGAATGGCTGGCTGAATCATCAATGTTCCCGTTTTCTCCAAGATGCCGTATGCAAATGAGAGAACGTCGCTATGCGTACGGGAAAAACGACCAGTGAGATATGAACCGGCGGAAATTGCTGGCTTCAGAATTATTTCCTCGCCATCGTCGATCACTGGACATGCGCGTATGGCCGCATCAACATCATCAATGAAATCGACATAGAGCGTGGGTACGACCGCAAAACCATCATTCGCCAGTTCGCGTAAATACGCCTTATTCATATTCCACTGGATGACGTCGCGTGGATTCCAAAGTTTTTGTGGCGCCGGAAAAGTAGAAAGCCACTTTTGAAAACGGGAAAGTTCCTTTACGTAATTCCATGGGCTGCGCATGATGACGAGATCGAAAGCATCCCAATTCACCGCATCGTCTTCCCATGCGCACCATTGCGCAATAAGCCCTGCACGTTCGGCTGCGTCATTGAGGTATGGAATATCAGGATCGCTATGCGCATCATCGCCAACTGATTGGGAGGTGACGAAACAAACGCGCATGACTAGACCCTATAAGTAATGGAGTAACGACAAAAGGGGCCCAGCATCGCTGGACCCCTTTCAATCGAACGTGCAATCGATTTGTCGTTACGAATTAGTTGAACCAGTTGTTCACACTCTTCACGGCACAACGAATATTGGCCGCTGACGTTGATTCGAACGAAGAAATCTCAATCGTGCGTCGACTCTTACCGGGAACGCTTTCGGGGAATGATGTTCCCGAATCGATAATCGTTCCGTTGCCCGACTTGAACTCGTAATCAAAGGTGTAGGTCTTGCTTGACGATGTCTTATTTTCAATTTCGATTGTCATCGTGGGCGAGTCAAAACTGTCGAGCGAACAATCTTCAATCGACCAACTAATCGTTGATGGATCAACTTCACCCGTCCAATCGTCAACTGAATCGCTTGCGGTGTCGATGACCACGACCCAGAAGAAAATCCAAAGCACACTGACAACTACGGCGATGATGCCGGTAACTAAACCGCCAATCGAAGCTCCGCGTCCGCGATTTACTTCGGCGGCCTTCTTCATTCCGACAACGCCCAACACGATGGCAACGATGCCGCCAAGAATGCCGAGCGGCAGGAACGCAATCCATCCCAAAAACACCGACCAGACCAGAGCAACGATGCCGACGATCATGGCGGCGGTTCCGACTCCGTTATTTGGTGCCGGAGCTGTCGGAGGTGGGTAGTACGCAGGTGGTGGCTGCGGAGGAGGAGTTGCGCTCGGCGCGGTTGGCGGAG
>JBEGMF010000057.1:0-3818 GCA_041183205.1 Actinomycetota bacterium
GGTGAAGAGCCCACGAAGGGCAATCCACTTGTGAAAGAAACGCATTCGCTTTTGGCCACCGGTGAATGGATTGGTGCTACGGGTGCGCAGTTCGTTGGCAATGTTGAAGGCCGCGACATCATGACTGACGAAGTTGATGTGGTTGTCACTGATGGTTTCACCGGCAACGTGGCATTGAAAACACTCGAAGGCGCGCTCAAAGGATTGATCGGCGCGCTGTTGGCTGCATTTGATTCCTCGGATGAAGCGCGTGCGGCCTCCGCGCAACTTTGGCCAAGTTTGTTACCGCTCTATGCGGCGATGGATCCGGAAAACACCGGGGGCGCCATGCTTTTGGGTGTCGATGGCGTTTGCATTATTTCGCATGGCTCTTCCTCGGCGACGGCGATGGTGAACGCAATCCGGGTTGCCCGCGACATGGTGGTAGGCGATGTCGTGTCGCATTTAGCCACGGCGATTCGCCCAAATTAACGAGCGAAAATCACCCAAAAACCGCTCTGATTCACAAGCGAGCAATGTTGGAGGCCGCTACGATCAACTCGTTACACCGACGAGGAGTGTTGTCGTGCCTGCAGAAACCCATGTCGAACAAGGTCCCGTCGATCGGGCGTACGTATTGAACTTGGTACGAGACCGATTGGCCGACATTTTGGAGATTGAGCCATCGTCGATTCAGGAAGGCGATTCGTTTGCCGACGACCTCGATGCCGACAGTTTGGCCTTGATCGAACTCGTTGAAGCCCTAGAAGAAGAGTTGGGTGAGCGCAGTGTCGGCTTCCGTATCGAAGACGAAGATTTGGCCGACCTTAAAACCGTCCGTGACGCAGTTGACTACGTCGTTTCAAAGTTGGGTTGAGACACTGAATAGCTCCGCCCTTGCTGCGCTGGTTGACGCTCTGGATTACGAATTCTCTAATCCGGCTCTTGTACGCACGGCACTTACGCATCGATCATGGTGTGCCGAAAATCCCGGACATCATTCCAATGAACGTCTTGAGTTCTTAGGTGACGCCGTTCTGGGTCTGGTCATTACCGACGAATTGTTTTCCGCCAACCCAGATCAAAGCGAAGGCGCGCTGGCGAAAGCGCGCGCGGCAGTGGTGAATGAACGTTCGCTTTGTCAGATCGCAAATGAGATTGGTGTAGGTCCCGCATTGTTTTTAGGCCGGGGTGAAATCGCCTCCGGCGGACGGGAAAAGTCATCGATCTTGGCGGATGCCACCGAAGCATTATTCGGAGCCATTTATATCGACGGCGGTTTCGCTGAGGCGCGCCGAGTTGTTTTATTGCTACTGGCGCAAAGAGCGGCGTTAGCCGCCTCCGATCCCGGAGTCGATGATTTCAAATCGCAATTACAGGAGTTCATCGCCCGTCACTATGCAGATGCTCCGGTCTATGAAATCGATGATTCTGGTCCCGATCACAACAAACGTTTCGCCGCCAAAGTGTTGCTTGACGGAGTTGTCATCGGCATTGGAGAAGGTCGTACCAAAAAAAGCGCTGAACAATCAGCGGCCAGCGTGGCCCTTTTGGAATTGAAACAGCGTCAACAGGGAAGTGAGTGCAATGCCTGAGTTGCCCGAAGTCGAGACGATTCGACGCGAATTAGAGCGCGAGGTTGTGGGACGGAAGGTGAAGACCGTTGACATCACGGGCGCGCGCACAATTCGCCGTCAATCGCCGGAAGAGTTCAAAGAAAAACTTGAAGGCGCAAAGATTACGGCCGTGCAACGACGAGGTAAGTATCTGTTGTTGCCATTAGATAACGGCTCGGTCCTCATCATTCATTTACGAATGTCAGGCCAACTCTTGCGCAATGTCCCTAAAGATCCGTTAGTGAAACACACCCATGTCGTGATCACTTTCACGCAAGGCGGTCAATTGCGGTTTATTGATCCGCGTACATTCGGCGAGATGTTCTTAGCAACACCAGATGAAATTTCTTCGGAAATTGAAGAACTTTCCACCTTAGGAATTGACCCGGTGGAGAACCCAATGTCATGGGTTGATTTCGGTCACTTATTGCGACAAAAGAACACCAACTTGAAGGCGTTCTTAACTGACCAATCGATGATCGCCGGAATCGGCAATATGTACGCCGATGAGATCTTGTTTGAATCAGGATTGCGTTGGGATCGCGAAACTTCGTCGCTTACTACTCAGGAAATTCGCCGTCTTTATCGTTCGTTAGTTGAAATCCTCCATGAGGCGATTAAGTACAACGGTTCAACGCTTTCGGATGGTCAATACGTCGATATCTTCGGCAAGCCCGGTGAATACCAAAACCAACACCAGGTGTATGACCGTGAGAAACAACCATGTCGACGCTGTCGGCGAAATGACATTGTGCGGGTAAAAGTCAGCAATCGCTCGACTTTTTTCTGTGAGGTGTGTCAGGTCTGATGTATCTGAAACGACTCACCATGAAGGGCTTTAAGTCCTTCGCGGATACAACAAATTTAGATTTCGAATCGGGTGTGACCGTCGTGGTCGGCCCCAATGGTTCGGGTAAATCCAATGTCGTTGACGCCATTGGATGGGTGCTTGGTGCGCAGGCCCCTTCGGCAGTTCGTTCGCAAAAAATGGATGACGTAATTTTTGCCGGCACGACAAAACGTCCGGCATTAGGTCGAGCTGAAGTAAGCCTCACCATCGACAACGCCTCGGGCATGTTGCCGATTGAGTTCAATGAAGTAACGATTACGCGCACATTGTTCCGTTCCGGCGACAGTGAATATGCCTTAAACGGTGTTCCTTGTCGTTTGCTCGATATCCAAGATCTGCTCAGTGATTCCGGCGTTGGTCGTCAACAGCACGTCATCATTTCGCAGGGACAAATTGATGCAGTCCTAAACGCGCGCCCCGAAGACCGACGCGCCGTTATCGAAGAAGCGGCTGGCATTTTGAAGTACCGCCGTCGCAAAGAGAAATCAGAGCGTCGACTCGCAGCGACCGAAGGCAACCTGACACGCCTTCAAGATTTATTGCGCGAAGTTCGTCGTGGTTTACGTCCTCTCGAACGACAAGCCGAAGCGGCCCGACGTCACGGCGATGTTGTCGCTGAATTAACGGCGTTACGTATTTACATCGCCGGTCGTGAATTACATGGTTTACGGACGCGCCTTGAAGCCGGAACGCATAAGCGCACCGAACTGCATAACGAACAAGATTCCGTGCAAAAGTCGTTAGCCGCGTTAGATACGCAAGTTATTTCCACCGAGGCTGAGTTAACCGCAATGGGTGGAGACGATTTGGGTGACGGTTTGGCCCAGTTCGAATCGTTGTTCCAACAAGCACGCGGTCTCGGCGCAGTATTAGCGGAACGTCGCCGTGGTGTTGAACGTTTACGCGGCGCTTCAGTTGATCAAGGTGTAGTGGCATCGCTGGAAGCCGAATCGGCTCGCCTGCAAGCAGAGTTAGCGGAGGTTGAAGCCGAGGCGGCAACATTCGCACCGCTTGCCAGTGAACTAGCCGAAGCCGAAGAAACATTGCGTCGTGAACGCGAAGCATTCGAGGCTGAATGGGCCATGGGTGTGCCGGCTCCCACGGGTGCCGCCGCCGAAGTGCGCGGTGAATTAGCCGCGTTACGTACGGCTATTGATCGTGGTCGCGCCGAGCGTGATCGCGTGGCCAGTCGCGTTGATTCATTACAAAACAAACTCAATGAACTCACGGCGGAAAGTGAACGACTGCGCCAAGACCTTGAGCAATTGAATTCGGCCGAGTTGCCGTTAGTGCAAAAGATGGAAGTTGCGGAGAGCAATCGTTCACGGGCGGCAGCGGAAATTGAGAAAGCCGAAGATGCTCATCGGTTAGCG
>JBEGMF010000058.1:0-11208 GCA_041183205.1 Actinomycetota bacterium
GTACGACTCGGGCACGCCCGTAACGCCCCAGTTCAACGCAATCGCACCCGTTGATGAAGAAATCACGGGCCACTGATTCTTTTCTTTTTCCCAATAGGAGCGAATGGCTTCGGCATCATCGGAAAACGCAACGCTCACAACGGTCACGGGATCGTTGCGGTGTTCAGTAACGAATTGCTGCAACTGAGGATTTTCCAATCGGCACGGCACACACCACGTCGCAAAGAAGTTCACCACGACCCATTCTCCGAGATGGTTGGCCAAATTAAATGTCGAACCATCCAACGTTTGACCAACCACTTCTGGCGCCGCTTGGCCAACAATTCGTCCGGACGACTTTGTTGACGTTCCCCGCGTCGCCAAAAACGCAACCAAAATCACAACAACAATGCCCACCGCAATGGCGGAATTGCGCGCAAGGTGGCTACCTCCGGTGCGCTCTTCTTCCATCACACAGCCGCTTTCTCGCCCACCGGTGCCGAGACTGGATCCAACGGATTGCGGCGTCGACCCGGGAAGATGGCCAAGATCGTGCCTACGGCCATTACACCGCCGCCTATCCAAAGCCAAATAATGAGCGGCTGCACCGTGACGCGAATCGTGACTTGCCCGTTGTCATCACTGCCCACAATCGACAACGCAACATCATGAGTGAACGTGGTGCGTACCGATGGCGTTCCAATTGTTTGATTACCGTTGGCGAATCGATTCAATGACGGACCCCAAGGTCCGGTGCCATCAATTTCAATTAAATATTGATCAACGATCTTTGATGATTCGGTGCGAATATTGCGACCGACGTAGGTAAGCGTGTGGCCGGCAAATTTCGCGGTTGATCCTTCAGTCAAAGTGAACTCGGCTTGACGCACATACGAACCACTGGCTGCAACTGCAACGGCGATCATGATGACGCCTAAATGCACAATCATTCCGCCATTAGCGCGACCCAAAAGGCCGCGCAGACCTTGACGGCGAGTCGCTAAAACCAACTGTCGGCCGGCGGAACCAGCGGCGAAACCACCGAGTCCAAAGGCCACCACCGTGGTGACACCGCGCGCACCCACGATTACGGAGAACAACATGGCGGCCACTCCCACCCACGCGGGCCAGAACAAACGATGACGCAGAAGTTCACCGCTCGCTTTTCGCCAGGGAAGAACTGGAGCAATCGCCATTAAGAACAACATGGTGAGACTGAGCGGAATTGTCATTCGGTTGAAGTATGGGGAGCCCACCGAAACTTTGTCGTCGTTTATTGCTTCAACAACGAGCGGAAAAAGCGTGCCCAATAAAACAACAAAAGCGAACGCCGCGAATAACACGTTGTTGGCGAGAAATGCACCCTCGCGCGACAACGGTGAATCGATTCGACCTGGCGATCGCAATTGATCGCCGCGCCAACCAATGAGGATCACTGTTGACAACACAATGACGGCGAAGAAAGAAATTAAAGCGATACCAATTCCTGATGTCGTAAAGGCATGCACCGATTCCAAAACACCCGAGCGCGTAATGAATGTGCCCAAAATCGTGAGCGCAAACGTGGCGCACAGCAGCGAGATATTCCACACACGCAACATGCCGCGGCGCTCCTGCACGAGCACCGAATGGAGATAGGCCGTGCCGGTAAGCCACGGCAAAAACGATGCATTTTCTACCGGATCCCATCCCCAGTAGCCGCCCCAGCCGAGTACTTCATAGGCCCACCACGCACCCAAGATGATTCCGACCGTAAGGAAGCCCCACGCAATCATCGTCCAGCGACGAGTTTCCAATAGCCAACCTTCACCCAGTCGTCCTGTAATGAGCGCCGCAATGGCAAAAGCAAACGGAACGGTGAAACCGACATAACCCAGATACAGCATCGGCGGGTGGAACACCATGAGCGGATGATTTTGCAAAAGCGGATTTGGTCCTGGTCCATCGAAACCCGGCGGCGGTGAGAACGAAAGGAACGGATTCGCCGGTCCCACCATCATCCAAAAGAAAAACGCTGCCACTAACAACATCACAACTAGCGCCCAGCCCACGAGCGGATCAGTAAGACGTTTACGAAACTTGAATGTCACTGCTGCGATGTAGCCGCTCAAAATAAAGGCCCACAAAATGATGGAACCTTCGAGCGCGGCCCAAAGGGTGGCGACATTAAAGAACATGGGCGTGCGAGTTGAACCATTGTCGGCCACATATTTCACCGTGAAATCGCGTGTAATTAACGCGCTCTCCATGGCAATAACTGCCAGTAACCCACCAACGAAAACTAAGAGCACATACCAACGACCGAGGCGGACTAAGTCGGAACGTTTCCGCACTAAGCCATAAATAATGGTGATCGCACCCAAAATGGCGGCGGCTAATCCCAGCGTCACTCCAGCACGCCCAAGGGCCAGGTTCATTTCTATCCTCCGACAGTGGTGACCGGAACTTTTCCGTTCACATCAGCATCGACGAGACGTTCCTGTTGCTTTTCTTCGTAAACCTCTGAATGTTTAATGATCATTAAGTCTGAGTTGTATCCGCCTTGATCAGTGAAGCGTCCTTCCAACAACACTGCTTCGCCGTCTTTGAACATCTCCGGCGGATCACCGACATGATTCACGTTTAAACCAACACCGTTATACGCCACTTCAAAAGTGACGCCGTCACCTGTGCGGGCAATGGTGCCGGGCACAACTGTCCCTTGTAAGCGGAATCGCTTCGTACCCAGAGAATCTTTTTGCGCTACTGCTTCGTCGACGTTGCGATAAAACGTCGCTGCACTTCCTAACGCCTGTACCAGCAGAAAACCACCGACCAATACAAACAGCGTGACGAAAATAATGAGGGGAAGTCGTCGACTTCGTTTCTTTTCAACTGGACTGGTACGCGGTGTTAACTCCATCGGCGCTTCTCCGGTGGTAATTCACGGCTCAACTTCTTGCCCCGTCGCACAACAACGAAGGCGTAGGCCGCGAGTCCGCCTAAAACAATGATCCACGCTGCCGAGACATAGGGCCAAGCTTGGGTGACTACTGAGAAAAGTGCGCCATTCATCGGGCAATTCCTTCGGCGCGGCGATCGGCAATGGCTCGATCAAGATCTTCTTTTTCTAACTGCTCCGCCAAGAAAGCCACTCGGAAACGATGAATTAGAAGCCAAACAAAGGTGAGGCCGATGGCAATAAAGCCAATAAAGAGAGTGAACAACATCAACCCTTCGATGCGCGCACCTAAACCATCGGCAAACAAGGTTGGCTTCTGATGCAATGTGTTCCACCACTGCACTGATTGACGCACGATGATGACATTGGGCAGCAAAAGCAATCCAACAATGGCGGAACGTTTCGCCCGTACGTCATAATCGGCCGGCAAACGACGTAACGCTAAATAGCCGAGCAATAACAACATCAACATGGCAGTCGTGGTGAGACGCGCATCCCAGATCCAAAACACGCCCCAAGTAGGACGACCCCAGAGCATTCCTGTCACCAATGTGATCGCCGTAAAAACAGCGGCGATTTCCGCACTCGCATAGGCCGTTAATTCCCACCATTGCGAGCGACGCCATAAATACAGAACCGAACCAATGGTGGTGAGGGCACAGCCGATATAGGCGATCGTTGCCGACGGAACGTGAATATAAAGAATGCGTACCGCGTCGCCTTGATTCACATCATCAGGACTTAACAACAACCCGAACAGCAAAAGTGCGCCCATTGCGATGAGCGCCAAAATGCCAATGACTCGCGTCGTGGGCGAACCAGTTGATAGCGGTCCCGTAGCGGCGACGGTTTCCGAATTCGTCACGAGTCCTCCATCAAGGCACCGAATCCGAGGATGCCGGCGGCGACATACATAAATGAAAAAACAGCCATTAACCCGATCCACGGCCACCCATCAGCGGGGGTTTCGTTGATTGCGGCCTCGAAGGCTCGGGTCGACCCGATAAGCACCGGGGTAAGTACCGGTAACAGTAGAAGGGGAAGGATCGTCTCACGAACTCGAAGACTCACTGCCACCATGCCGTAGAGGGTACCGGCGGCAGCGATTCCAACGGTCGCGACCCCAACGGTCGAAAGTAACAGTGGCCATTCCGCCGGCGACGCTCGATACAGCACCGTCACTCCAATACCGAGCAGAACCTCCAAAATCAGCAATTGCACCCCAATAGAGATGACTTTGCCAAGGAAAAAGCCGGATGGCTCTAGTCCAGAGAGGCGGATCGAATCGGAAATTCCCTCCGATGATTCGATCGAAAATGTGCGCCCCACTGTGGTCAGCGCCAAGAAAAGAACTGACACCCAAAAAAGTCCAGGCGTCGCTTTCTGTAATAGATCGCTATCGGGGTTAAGTGCGAAAGCGAACATCACAAGTACCACCGCCGCAAATGGCAGAACTTGATTCATGCCCACACGCGAGCGCCATTCGAGACGCAAATCTTTGCCCGCGATCAATCGCGCGCTACGCCACATCATCGCCACCTAAAAGCGTGGTTCCGCCACCCAATGTGATGACCTGTGTCGCTAAGGCCAATGATCGATCAAGTTCATGAGAACTCATGACTACCGTCGCGCCGGCAGCCACCGCATCTTTCACAAGGTTGTCAACTAAATCGCGTCCATCTTGATCGAGTCCCGCATGAGGTTCATCAAGTAACCAAAGTTCGGGGCGCCGTGCCATCACACACGCCAAAGATGTGCGTCGCTTCTGCCCCGTTGACAATCGACCAACACGCACGTCGCGCAATCGGCCATCAAGTTCGAGTAATTGCATTGCCCGTTCAGCATCGGCTGGGTCAGCACCAGCGGCGCGTGTCCAAAAATTTATGTTGTCGATCACGGTGAGATCGTCATAGAGCCCCGATTGGCTCGATAAAAACCCAACTCGATTTCGAACATCACGTCGATGATGAACAAGATCAACGCCTAAAACATTGGCCACACCACTTACCGGCACTAAGCCGGCCAACGTGCGTAACAGCGTTGTCTTTCCCGCACCATTAGCGCCGCGCACCACGGCAATGCTGCGCGCTTCAATATCCAAATCAACTCCGGCTAAGGCCGGAAATCTGCCGAGAAGGGCAACGGCCCCACGCAGGTGCACCACTGGCAACGATGGTTGATTGGCGGGATCCATGAGCGTTCCGAGGCTAGTAGCGCTAGGCGCGAGAACTCCAAGTGGCCCGCTCTCGCTAGGGTCGGATTGTGAATTGGTGGCGAATTACCGGCGCGATCGGGCGATTAATGATCGCCATTGGACTCGTGCTGCTCGCCTTTGTTGGCTATCAACTTTGGGGAACGGGCTTTTTCACCGCTCGTCAACAAGATCAGTTGCAACAAGACTTCGAACAACAACTGGAAAAGTATCGACCTGAAGCCGGCGATCAAGCGACGACCGAACCACCAACAACGAACGAACCGACTACGAGTTCGACTACGAGTTCGACGACGTCATCAGGTGATCTCTCACCTGCGCCTACAACCCCTACCACGATTGTTACCGCACCCGTTGACTTACCGTTCCCAACGCTCGGATCCGCAATTGCGCGTCTCACCATTCCCACAATTTCTTCTGACTATTTCGTCGTCCAAGGCGTTGATCTCGAATATCTCAAATCAGGCCCCGGACATTTTCCGCAAACTCCGTTGCCTGGTCAACCAGGAAACGTTGCTATCGCTGGACATCGCACCACCTATGGCGCGCCCTTTAATCGACTCGATGAATTGAAACCTGGTGACCTTATTTATGTGAAAACGCTGCAAGGCGATTTCACCTACAAAGTTGATAATCATTTCAATTTCTCTACTGGACAACCCGAAGGTCATTTCATCGTTTCGCCGACTGAAATTTCGGTGTTGGATCCCACTGCCGAAAACCGACTCACATTGTTGGCCTGCCATCCCAAATTCAGCGCCGCTAACCGCATTGTTGTGACGGCAACATTGCAAGGCGTTCCTGCGCCACCAACCGCGCAAGATGCGACGGACACTGTCACTGTCGATGCCTCGACTGACGCGCTGGCGGAAGGCGATTCCTCGCGCTGGCCTTGGGCAATTTTCTGGTCACTCTTCTCAATCGCGCTGGGCGTTGCTGCTTGGTATGCAATGAAGAAAAAAGACATTCACAGTTGGCCCAAAGTTGCGATCTGGATTGGCGTCGGCATAGTTCTCATCGTGCCTATTTATATGGCGTTCGAAAATATCGCTGCGCTACTACCGGCGAGTTATTAATGCGATGAAGAGTAAAGTTGCGCCTGAAATGAACTTTTCCACCGGCAAAATATTCAAAGATTCACTTCGATATGCACTGCCGTTGCTCGTTGCGGCTTCAATTCTTCTAACTGCTTGTTCGTCATCGTCATCGTCGCAAACCGCAACGTCGATTTCCACCACCACATCATCAACGGTCGCACCCGAATCGACCTCCACCACTATCGAACCCGAAAGCGGCGTTGGTCGCCTCTCCTATGTCTACGGCCCCATTGTTGGCGATTGCATCGATCTCCGTTCGATGGCCACAGGCAAGGCGAGGACAATCACTCCCGTACCGACACAAGACGCGTCGTTGAAGAGCGATAAAGACGTGATGTTGCGCTTATCGTGCGATCTACCTCACCAATATGAAGTGATTGCCGTCTTCGAAGGACCACCTGAAGCAAGTAGTGCCGAACAATTGATCGCGTTGGCGAAACGCAAATGCCCGGCGGAATTTCTCAATTACTTAGGCACGTCGTATTCAACTTCATCATTGGAAATGGGTTGGGTTATCCCGCCAGAAAACCAACGCAATCGAGGTGTGCGGATTGTCGGCTGCACGGCGTTTGATCCCAAAGGAAAACTGGTGGGATCGGTACGAGACTCAAAGCGTTAACGGCCCTCAAAATTGGGCGATCGCTTTTCCCGAAATGCCGCCAATCCCTCGGCCAGATCGGCGCTTGACCATGCTCGACGAAAGGCGTCGGCATAGGTCGCTGAAGTCTCAACCTCTGCATCAGCCTCGTTCAACCCCAACTTGAGACCTTGAATTGTGAGCGGTGCCTTTTTGGCAATCTCGCCCGCCCACGCCAAGGCCTCATCGGCCGAGCCAAGGTGATGGAGGAAGCCAAGGTCATAGGCCCGCTGACCACTGAGTACATCACCCGTGAGCAACAAATGGCGCGCCGTGGACTGACCAACCGCGGCGACCAAACGACGAACCGTCCATTGATCGACCATCAACCCCAATTTCACCGCCGGCACTCCAAAGCCGGCATCGACCGTGGCCATACGCAAATCGCAGGCCAGCGCTAATTGGGTTCCCGCGCCTAATGCGAAACCTTCAATGGCGGCCACGACGGGCAAAGGAAGTTGCCGAAAGCCGGAGAGCACTTTGCCTAAGAGATCTACGAACTCTTGGTCTTCCACTCCCGACAAATCCGCGCCGGAACAAAAGTTTCCGCCACTTCCCCGCAGTACGACAACGCGCGTCTTAGGCCCCAATGAGCGTTGCGCGTGTGCCAGTTGCTCGAGCATGTCGTGGTTAAGCGCGTTTCGTCGCTCGGGTCGATCCAATGTGAGGATGGTCAACGCATCGCGTTCTTCAATTTCAATCACGCGACTGACGGTAGTGCGTGCGTGGTATCCACCCATATTTCATTGAATTCGCCTAATTTTTAGGGCCATGGTCCTCGTCTTCGCTGCTGTAACCCTCGCAGTGTTATTGGTGTTGGCTCTCATTTGGTTGAATCGTGCGCCGCACGCGCGTCGTAACGCGAACCCCAATCGATTACCGGCGGGTGCCGATGCCGCGTTGTGGTCCATTGTCGAAGCAGTACCGGATCCGCGTAATCATCTTGCGTTAACGCGCGATCTCACTGGTGAAGTGCGCGTCACGGGAACAGTGCTTGATGAAGATTTCCGCGTCAGCACATTGCGTCCTCCCCCGCCACCAATTCCTGCGGGTGGAAGTTCAGTGCGCATTATCGGCGCGCCAAATCAGAACGACGACGCCGTCGAACAAGCGTCATAAATTTCATCGCTACGTTTAGTAGCGATTTATTTCTTAGCGAACGATTGCGCTTAACGTTGACCAAGACTGTGGCGACGCTCCCGAGCTTTGTGCGGTATCGGGATTCCAATATTCCGACCAGTTCGATACCCGTGCGCCTCGTTGCAACATTTCCGCTAATTGTTTCTGCACATCAGAAAGTTGATGCTGTCGAGCCGCGACCCAAAACAAGTACGACAACTGCGGCCACGCCGGGCCACGCCAATAGGCATCGGCCGAGAATGTTTCTTCACTGCGATGAACACCCGCGGGCCCAAATTCGCCGCCATATTGACTGTTATCGATAACGGCCCGCAGAACAGTTTCAGCCCGCTGTTTATTAGTCGTTACCAATACTCCCAATAACGAATCCAAGGTTCGAGCGGCACTTGAGGGTGCACAACATTGCGACAGATCCCGCCAAGTTTGCGCCTTTTCGTCCCACTGCTTCTCCAGCAACTCCGTCAGACGCTGGCTCTCAGCCATCAGGTCGGATCGCCCCGCCAACTCGCCAATTTCTCGCAAATTAAAGGCTACGAGCGCATTGAATCCAGCGTTTTGCACGACGAAGCGTTGCGCATCAACAGCACAACCTTCCTCATCGCAAATTAATTCCAACACCAGTTGTTGTTTTACTTGGCGCCATCGTTCGCGCTCATATGGTTCCGAAAGAAAACCATCCCAACGCGCTGAATCGTCGACTCCGTTTTCCCATGGATGAACGATAAAGAGCAATTCATCTTCTTGACGACGACGGTTTCTCAGTAGCCATTGCAATCCCAAAATGGCGGCATCAATATCGTCCTCAGTAATGGCAATTCCTTTACGAGCCAATTCCGCCAATGTGTGTCCGTACATTGGCGGCTGCGTAATCGTGGAACGACCCGCAACTCCCCATAACTCGACACTGCGTTGTGGCTGGCGTTGATAGCCCATATGCGCAATGAAGCCAGATTCCGTGCGTAACGAAAGAACGCTGCGTACTTCGGTCAGAGCTTTTTCCGCATCAATGTCCGCCCAGACCAAGGAAGTAAAACACGAGTCCCATAGCCACATCCAGGGATAGACCACATCATTAGGACAGGTGTACGAGTCGCGCCATAAATAATGGAGTACTGAAGCGGCGTCGGCAAACGATTGCTTTTCGTTCATGAACTTGTTCGCTCGTCAAAAACGTCAGCCAAAAGTTGCGCCAACTTTTCCGTTGACGCTTTCCGCGTAAAGCGCGCCAAGTGGTCGGCGCGCCGTTGCTCATCGCAAACCCCGTCGCCCGCCGCGTTCAACACCACGGCCGCGGCTGCGGACGCATTAGTAAAGTCAGCAACAATCCCGCATTCTCCGGCCGCTTCACGCAACCCACCGGTTCCCGAAATCACGACGGGCGTTCCAACGGCTACCGATTCCAAGGCCACTAAACCGAAAGGCTCTTGCCATTGGGAAGGCACAATGACCACTTGTGCGCTGGCCAATACCGCAGCCATTTCCTTTCGAGAACTCGGCGGATCGATCAACACCACATTGGGTAGTTGCGCGACGGCGGCATGAATTTCGCGATGTTCAGCCGTTGGTTCACCCCAAGGCATGAGGAAATTCGTAATGGCAATTGTGGTGGTCGCCATCTGGGGATCAGCCGCCAGCGCTAACACTTCGGCGATTCCTTTTTTCCATAACAAACGGCCGGAATAGAGCACGGACCACTTCTTTTCCACTGTCAACGGAGACAAAAACTCGACATCAACAAATGGAGTTGTCACAGCAAATTCACTATGGCAATCGGCGGTGAGTTTGTTGGCCAAATACGCGCTCACCGCGCTTTTACGATGCAAATACGAAAGCGCGTTTTGCACCGCCGATAAATCTTCGGCATCGAAATCTGGTGTTGACCATGCCGGGCGATCATTATGAAAAACACCCACACTGGGACAAGGCAAATAATGCGCCCACTGCGGTCGATTATTTAAAACAACACAATCCACATCTTGGCTATTAGCAATCTCACCCAGTTCACTTGGCGAACGAAATACTTCAACCTGGAGTTCACTAACGGACGTGGGCTGGGCCGAGGCGAGAAGGACATCGTGGGTTAGGCTCAATTCGTTGGCCCAGCCAACAACAAGATTTTCTAAACCACCGGCACCGCGCTCCAACGGGCAAAGTTCTGTTCCCACCAACATGACACGCACGTGATCGCCTGCCTAATCCAATTCCGACCATCGCCAACGCACGAAAGGATCCTAGTGACTGATCCCGTCCGAGTACGTCGAGCACGCATCGCTCGCCTTTGTAACTTGGCTCAGCGTATTGGCTATTTATTTTTCGCTATAGCGGTCGTTGTGTTTTTCATCGGTTTCTTTGGATCTTTCACCTCGACGTTGGTGAACATCATCATCATTGCCATGGTGATCGGCTCGTTCCTTCTCGCTCCCGCCATCGTTTTTGGCTACGCCGTAAAAGCTGCCGAGCGAGAAGATTTAGAAAACGGACGCTAAGCGGATCGCTAATTTGCGCCGCGCAAACCAGTCCACGCAAACGTTGAAACTTGCGTTGCTAATTCATCAGCGGTGAGATCAATTTCTTTCTCTAACCAACGACGACAAATTGTTTCCGACATACCGACGATTCCGTAAGCCAATAAGCGTCGGTGATCGTCGTCCATGCCCTCAACCACAATGAATCCCGCAACCAAATCAACCATTTGACGCTGCGAACGCACGCGCAATTCGTTGAATTCCGGATCTCGTCGGGTCTCGGCATCAAAGAGCACGCTAAATCCATCGCGATTTTGATCGACCCAGCGAAACCACGCAGTGAAGCCGGCTTCTACTCGAGCACGCGGTCCCTCGTGGGAAGAAACGGCTTGGTTCACTTCATTTTTTAAATTCACGCCGAGCGTTGTGAGTACTTCGATAAACAACTCGCGCTTCGAAGTGAAATGCTGATACAGCACCGGCTTTGTTACGCCAGCGGCTTCGGCAATGTCATTCATTGAGGCGTCGCGAAATCCCAGACGCGCGAAAATCGCCAGCGCTGTCTCTAACAGTTGCTGACGACGTTCGGGCGCCGGGAGTCGCGATGCCATGTACTACAGGCCGGATTTTTCAAGAATGTGCACACCACAGGCCGAACCAAGACCAATGACGTGTGCGAGCCCGACCTTTGCGCCTTCGATCTGACGATCGCCGGCTTCTCCGCGTAAGTGGTGGCA
>JBEGMF010000059.1:0-11260 GCA_041183205.1 Actinomycetota bacterium
ATCAGTCATCACGCCTTCAAAGGTGGCCGCTTTTATAAAGCGGTTCTTTAATGTGAGCGGACCCAATGGCGCCGGAGAAAACGGATCAACGCTCATGGCTCACCACAATTCGTCAACGTAAGTATCGGTTCCAACCACCGTGCGGAAAAACGGTGCCACAAGATGAACATCGGCCAATCCTGCTTGGGCGACGGCATCGGTATAGGCGCGAACCTTTTGAATTTCATTTGTGACATCACCGCGCACAAATGCAATCTGCACCAAACGCTCGGGTCCACCCGCTTTGGTGCCTAAATCCATTGGTTGGTCTTCGGCTGGATTTGCGACCGGAGTCCAAGAGGAAACAATTTCAATTGCGGTATTCGCCATTAATTCGTCGTAAATGCCATTGGATGAAAGTTCAGCGTGAACTTGGCGCGCGTCTTTTCCATCACGACTGTCAAACCACATGCAAAAGATTCCGTCGTAGGCGCTATCAAGTGCGCATTCGACCGGTACGCCATCAGCATCGCGATTAGCCGCACCGACATAATCAAAAAGATTGGTGTGGGCATGTCGGCGCTCTGGGAAACCGCGTCCATTGGAATACAACCACGCAACGGTGTCTTGTCCCCATTGGTTCCACTCTTCGTGGTGGCCATCTTGAATCCAATAAATGGCGACATATGAACCGGCAACGGTGGGATTCGCAACGGTTGTATCGCCGGCGGGCCAACGTAAATCCTTCAAGCGACGCGGTGCGACCCAACGCGAACCGGACATCTGCCATGGACCCACCATGCAGCCGGCAAAGTAATGATCGCGTTCATACCAACGGTTGTATGCCGCTTCGAATCCTTTATTGGGATCGACCATGGTCAACAACATGCTGCCGACCTTTACTGGATAGTCGTTGAGTCCACCAATTTCGAGTGGGTACGCCATGATTGCTCCTTTGCCCCCGCATTCGGTGGTTAGATCATGGCACGACAGCGGACGTGAATCCTGCTCGCTTGCGCCGCAGATTGACAGCCGATCGCCTACTTTCTAGGTTCGGGGAGCGAAGGATTCGCACGAAGGGGGAATGCGATGAGCAAAATCGCGAATTTTGATTATTCGGGTAAGAACGTTGTGCTGACCGGTGGAGCAACTGGTATCGGTGCATCGCTACTTGAACTTTTGGCCGATATGAACGCGGCGCATATCACGGTGCTTGACCTGAAAAAACCGCAGGCAAAATGCGACAAGTTCATTGAAGTGAACCTCGCCGACAAAGATGCGCTAGATGCGGCGCTGGCTCAGGTTGAAGGCCCAATCGACACTGTGTTTTCGAACGCGGGTGTGGCGGCCAATGCTGGCGTGCGCACGTGCATGGCCGTGAATGTTGCCGCATCACGACGATTAACCGACACGCTTATCGATCGTGTACGCCCGGGCGGAACAATCGTGTACACCGCATCAATGGCCGGAAACGGTTGGCCCGCACAACTGGCCGATATCAACACGCTGTTAGATATCGAAGATTGGGATGAATTTTTGGATTGGGCAGAAGCTCATCCGGAAGTTGTTAATGACGTGTATGCCTTTTCGAAAATGTGCATGCAGGTGTACACAATGCGACGCGCCTACAGTTCAATTCGTCAAGGTGTGCGCATTAACAGCATTTGTCCGGCACCGGTTGATACGCCGTTGATGACTGACTTCCGCGCCACGATGGGCGATAAGCCAATCGAGTGGAGTGTGTCGGTACAAGGCAATGGTCGTATGGCAGTGGCCAGCGATATTGCGCCGCCGCTTGCCTTTATGGGAAGCGACGCAGCCGCCTTCATTAATGGCGTGAACTTGCATGTCGATATGGGCTTCACCGCCGCCATGGTGACGGGTCAGGCCGATTTCTCTGGCTTGATGTAATTGCGCCATGGCAATGCATCCCGACGACGAATTTCATCCGCCAACCAGCGACGATCCTGAATGGACCGAAACGTGTTGGTTCACGTTTGCTGTTCCCGAACGCAATCTTTCTGGTCAGTTGTATCCCTATTTCAAAACCAATCAGAAAGTTGCGGCAGGCGGAGCGTTTTTCTGGGACGGATTCAATGAGCGGCCCGAAACATGCGTTTATGCAAAACAGTTTTGGCATCTGCCCTTGCCGGATGAACCGCTGACGAATATTTCATTGGCCAATGGCATTCGCTATGAATGTTTAGAGCCGCAAAAACAATGGCGTATTCGTTATGACGATCCTGATGACGGCGATGAAATCCACGTCGATCTGCTCGTCACTGGCATTGTGGCACCCAATATGTTGGGTCAATCGCATGTTGATCAGCCCTGTCGCTATCAAGGCACAATCACATTGCACGGCGAAGTGATTGATGTAGATGCTTATGGTTTCCGCGATCGTTCATGGGGACCACGCCCGCAATACGGTCAGGGAATTCATGGCGGTGCATCACAACGTGGCGGTTATTCCTACGCCACAGCCAGCGATGATCATGCCTTTCATGCGATCACAATGGACTTCGGAACGGGATGTATTGCCATTCACGGTTCGTATATGAAAGACGGCCAGTGGGCGAAGTTAGTGAGCGGGGAACGCACTGTTATTGAACGTAATAGCGAAGGCGTTCCTACACTTGTGCAGTTGCAAGGTGTTGATGAGTTAGGTCGTGAGTTTTCGGCTTCCGGTGAAACCACAAATTCATTGTCGTTTTTGATTAACCCAAACTTGTACACCATCAATTGCTTAACTCGTTGGTCGTTTGATGGCATCACCACTTGGGGCGAAGATCATGACAATCATTCATTTGTTGACGCCCGTCGACTTTTCCGTTCCTTGCGCCAACAAAGTCTTTGGTGAGGTCAGACAATGACGTCTCGCACCGTTTTAGTAACCGGCGCTAGTCGCGGTATTGGTCGCGCTACGGCCATTGCATTTGCCCGCAACGGGTTTGATGTTGCTATCACGGCCCGCACAGTGGTTGATGGCGATAAAAGTGCATTAACTGATGATGGGCAAATTTTGCCAGGCTCATTGGCCTCAACAGCTGCGGAAATCACTGCTTGCGGCCAAAAAGCGGTGCAGATTCCTCTTGATCTTTTAGACAAAGACGCATTAGTGCCGGCGGTTGAAGCGGCAATCGAAGCACTTGGTCATCTTGATGTGGTGGTGAACAACGCGATTTATGTCGGGTCAGTTCCCGGCAAACTTTTGGATACTCCCGCCGCAGAAATTGAAAAACAACTTTGGGGTGATCTCACGGCGCAATTGTTGTTATTGCAACCGCAAGTGCGACATATGGTCGAGCGGAAAAGCGGCGTCATCATCAACATTGGTTCCGGAGCGGGTCGCTGGAAGTTAACAATGCCGATAGGTCAAGGGGGACCGGCGCTTACCTATTGCGCCGCCAAAGCAGGTTTCCATCGTGCGGCCGATCGCATTGCGTTTGAATACGGCGACGACGGAATTTGGGCTTATAGCGTTGATCCCGGTTTCGTCGCCACTGAACGCACCAAGATGGTGAATGAACTCGAAGAGATCTCTGCACGCGGTGTTGAACCTTCAGTTATCGGCGAGGCATTGGTGTGGTTAGCCACTGAAGGCCCGCAAAATTATGCCAACGGCAAATATTTAGAAGCACAAGAAATTGCCCGCGAACTTGGTTTGTTGCCGCCGCTGCAATAGCGCTTTTACTTAAGCCGAAAAATGCGGTGCGAGTTCGCGGCTGACTAATTCGATATGTCGATCAGCAAGATCATCGGGCATTGCTGCAACTGATCCCCATAAATACACATGTTGCACTGGCGCATCGGCAATTTCTTCGGCGATCGCCGCCTTTGCTTCGTCAACCGTTAGAACGCGCAAACCAGGAATAGAACCGGCACCAGTTTTTTGTGCGCGTAATTTGTCGAGACCAATTTCTTTCGGCGCTGGTGCTCCCGAGCCCGCCACCGATGCGGCGCGATAAGTGTTGAGTTGATGCGCGTAATGGGGGAGGATCCGTTCAAAGGCAGATTCAGGATCGTCAGCCACGATGATGTCGAGCATTCCACCAGTACGAGCAGTAGCCACATCATGGCCACCTTCTTCTAAACCTTGTCGGTAAGGCTCAAGTAGCGACTTATCCAAACTCAAAAGACCAGTTCCCATGCGACCAGCCCGACGAGCTCCTTGCGGGCCTTGATAGCCCATCCAAATCGGGAATGGGTTTTGTGCCGCCGGAGGAGTGGTGATGCGTTCATCAAGTAATCGACGCACTTCCATTGCCGCAGTGTCGGTTAGCGAATAGCGCTTAGCGACATCGGCACCAAACAGTTGGTATTCACGCGGTGAGTAGCCGGCGCCGAATCCGAGTTGTAAACGTCCACCCGAAAGTTGATCAACAACCGCCGCTTCTTCGGCCACCAATGCGGGCGGACGAAGAGCGGGCAGTGTTACTGCGGTGCCGAGCACCACTTTTGATGTGCGGGCCGCAATCGCCGACAAAAACGTCAGCGGCTGCGGCATATATCCGTCATCAAAGAGGTGATGTTCGGTTACCCAAACCGAATGCAAACCCATTTGTTCGGCGGCACTAATGGAATCAAGGGTGCGCGCGTAGAACTCAGGCCAAGGTTTCGCCCAAGGTTGCGGGTTACGCAGATCGAAAAAAAGTCCGAGCACTCAACCGCCAACCGGCTTGCGGGCGACAAGAGCGTCGTGTCCGATGGCCGGTTCGATAAAGGGTCGGAAATCGGGGCCACGACGAAGGTGATGGCCGCCATCGCAGTTGATTGATGTTCCGGTGATCCAGCGTGCTTCATCAGAAATCAAAAAGCGAGCCAAGTTGGCAACGTCTTCGGGCTCACCAACATCACCGAGTGGTGTGTTCACGATGTACGAGTCGTACACCGCCGAATCGCGCGGAATGCCTTCCATGATTTCAGTTGAAATGAAACCGGGGCGAATTGAATTGAAACGCACTTTGACTTCGCCGTATTCATCGGCGGCGTTACGCATCATTTCTTCAATACCGGCCTTAGCAACGCAGTACGCGCCAAACATCACATGCGGAACATGTCCCGCTAATGACGACATACCAATGAAGGAGCCACCACCGGCGGCAACCATATGAGGAACGGCGTACTTCACCGACAACATGGTGCCGAGCACATTGAGATGTAAAACGCGCAGGAATTCATCGGTTTGTTGCAAGTGGTATGGACCCATGCCACCACCACCACCGGCGTTGGCGACAAATCCATCAAGACGTCCAAAGGCCGCCACATGATCAGCAACCAGTTTGGCCACATCTTCTTCAACCGTGACATCGGTGACCTGAGTGCGAATGGTTCCCGCAGCACCGGATGCTTTGATGCGATCAGCAACTTCGGTGAGGCGGCTTTCGGTGCGTCCACAAATGGTGACGTTCATTCCGTCTTCAACTAAACGAGTGGCACATGCGGCGCCGATACCTGTTCCACCACCGGTAACGATGGCACTACGACCTGCAAGCGATGACATTCAATTTCCTTCCAAGGATGTGGTTTTTTATGTGTTGGTAATTCGAGACGTTTTGCAATGAGTTGGTGGCGAATGATTACTGACGACCGCGCACTAACTTGCCCGGACGAGCCTTGGTGTCAACACCATTACGACGAGTAACAACGCCACTCACGATGGTGTTCACATAACCAGTTGCCGTTTGCAATAAGCGCTTTCCGCCGGCGGGCAAGTCATAGGCCATGTTCGGCATCGAAATATCGATGGCGTTCATATCAATGATGTTGATATCGGCTTTCTTGCCTTCGGCGATAACACCGCGATCGGTGAGGCCATAAAGCATGGCGGTATCAAGTGATTGCTTCTTTACGACGTATTCGAGCGGTAAGCCTGGACCACGTGTGCGACCCTTCGCCCAGTGCGAAAGCAAATAGGTGGGGTAGGAGGCATCACAAATCATTCCGCAATGTGCACCGCCATCGGAAAGGCCACTCACACCGGCAGGGTGCAGAAGCATCTCGCGAATGGCGTCATGGTTGCCATCGGAATAGTTAAAGAACGGAACCATCAACATCGCGCCGGCGTTGAATTCCGCATATAAGTCGTAAAGCGCTTCCAGCGGATCTACACCACGTTGTTTGGCAATGGCTGCCACTGATTGATCGGGTGTCGGTTCGTAATCGGTCGGCGAACCTAAACGGAAGGTGCGATCGACCATTCCTTGGGCCAACGAATTAAGTCCATCGAACAACTTCGTGGGATCAGGAGGAAGATCGGTCTCCGACAAAATCGCGGCGCGTACTTCCGGCTTTTGTAATTCGACTGCTAATTCGGCGGGCGAAAGTTTGCTGGCCAACTTCACATAAGTGGGGCGCTTTGAAAACGCGTGATGTCCCGGGAAGCCGAGCAACATGCCAAATGGGCGAGCCGCAATTTGCGGATAGATCGGCGCGCCGGCTTCATGCGCCGCTAATGATTCGGCCATGATCTCGCGCCACAAATTTGGTGCGGCATCCACTTGGATTAACGCAAACGAAACGGGACGATCAATGTCGGCGGCTAAACGACGCATCCATTCAACTTCTGTTTTCGGAGCGATGATGTCTTCACCGGCTGCACCCATTGGCGCTAATTCGAAAACAGCGGTGCCACCGCGCGCCATGGCGCGACCTAAACCAAACAGTTCGTCTTCGGCAGCGAAAGTTCCAGGAACTGGTTCGCCGTTCATGGCGCGGTGGCCCAATGTGCGTGAGGTGGAGAAACCAAGTGCACCGGCTTCTACTGCTTCTTGTACGTACTTCGCCATTAAATCGATGTCTTCGGTGCTGGCTGGTTCGTTACGGGCACCGCGATCACCCATGACATAGGTGCGCACCGCGCTATGCGCAATTTGCACACCGAAATCAACGGCAAGATCTTGTTGTTCAATGCGATCTAAATATGCGGGGAAAGATTCCCAACCCCATGTCATGCCTTCGCTTAATGCGGTGCCGGGAATATCTTCGACACCTTCCATCAATTCGATGAGGTCGTCTTCATAACCTGGACGCACGGGCGCAAAACCAACACCGCAGTTACCGCTCACAATGGTGGTTACACCGTGACCACTTGAAGGTTCGAGTAATCCATCCCATGTGACTTGACCGTCGTAATGAGTATGAATGTCGACAAATCCAGGCGCCACGACATAACCAGTGGCGTCAATGATTTCGGCCGCGTCACCTTCAAGGCCACCGCCGCGTTTCACCGCAATGATTTTTCCGTCGCGAATTCCGATATCGCCAACGAACCGGTCTGCACCGGTTCCATCGACGATCGTCCCACCAACGATCTTCAGGTCAAACATGTCCACTCTCCCCAGGTGTGTGCCACCAAGGTACTACGAGTGTCAGATTTAGGCCTTCACGTAGGGGGCAGGATTTTTGCGGGCACCAGGGGTGAATGTCACCGGCATGTGCTTCACGCCACCAATGAAATTGGAGCGGAGAATTTCAACATCGCCGGCAAGTTTCATATCCGGAATGCGCTCGAGGATCTCTTGGAAAATGAGTTTGAGTTCCATGCGAGCGAGGTTGGCGCCTAAGCAGAAATGCTGACCGCCGCCACCGAAGGCGATGTGTTCGTTCGGCCAACGCTCAATGTTGAAGCTGTAGGGATCATCGAAGACTTCTTCGTCACGATCGGCAGAAATATGCCAGATCACAACTTTGTCGCCCTTCTTAATTTCCTTGTCACCAAGTTGGGTGTCAGCCGTTGCGGTACGACGGAAGTGATACACCGGCGTTGCCCAACGCAGAACTTCTTCAATGGCGTGATCGAGCTTGCCTTCTGGGTCTTGACGCAGCGCCGCGTATTGCTCGGGGTTCTGCATTAACGCCCACATGCCCCATGACGTGGTGTTACGCGTGGTTTCGTTACCGGCCACAGTTAACAACATCATGAACATGTCGAATTCGAGTTCCGAAAGGCTGTCGCCTTCGATTTCGGAGTTGATGAGTTTGGTCACGATGTCATCACGGGGATCAACTTTGCGTTGCTTGCCCAATTCGTTGACATACATAAACAACTCGGCTGATGCGGCGCCTGTGTCTTCGCTGGCAAATTCGGGATCGTCGGCGCCGATCATGCGGTTCGACCAATCGAACAACATCATGCGGTCTTCTTGGGGAACACCCATAATTTCGGCAATTGCTTGCAATGGGAGTTCTGAGGCTAAATCGACAACGAAGTCGCATGAGCCACGTTCGATGATGTTGTCAACGATCAATACAGCGCGGTGCTTGAGGTATTGCTCAAGCAAACCAATCATGCGCGGTGTGAAACCTTTGTTCACTAACAAGCGATAGCGCGTGTGCTTCGGGGGATCCATATAAAGCATCATCAAACCGCGCGGATCGCTGCCGGTTGCTCCTGGAAATTCATCAGGAGTGAGAATTGAAATGCCACCAATTTCCGATGAGAACAATTCGGTGTCGCGGTTTACGCGCACGAGATCTTTGTGCTTAACAACATTCCAAAAGCCTTGTGCCTTTGGATGGTCTTGCCAGTACACCGGCTCTTCGGCGCGCAGTCGATCGAACATTTCGTAATGCTCGAGACGTTGGAAACGATCGAGGTCGAGTAGGTCGATGCCTTCGAGACTCATTGTTTTGGATCCCCTCTTTGGTAGCCCGTGTGTCAGCCCGAATTGTGAGCGTGACGTCGGGCACGAACACTAATAGACCGGAGAGAAAATTCCCATGTCGGCACAGTGGCCGTTGAATTGCGGTCAATTAGTCGGGCTCTACTTCACCGGAGCCGACCGCCACCAAAGGTGAGTTGGCCAGATAGAAGATGCCAGCCACCATCATGGCGATGCCGAAAATGCCGCCAATCAGATTGACCGGGTCGGTATGAAATCGCTCTTCGAACACGACGATGCCGATGAGCCCAGCAAAGAGGGGGTTGGCGCCGATGAAGGGGCCGAGTGCTGGGGCGAGATCACCGGCGCGAAAGGCCAACTGCTGGGTGGCAATGGCGCCGAGTTCGCAAATGCCAAGAACGACAAGGGCAGCGACTAATGCCATCCAACCTTCATCGTTGCGGAGAAGTTCGGTGATGAGTTTCAACATGATGGCGGCGGTGCCGAGGAACAGAGCAGCGATTGTGCCGAGCAGCGCGGCGCGTGGATTCGGTGAAGTTGCTTTACGCAGCAGCGCTAACAGCCCGCCGATGACCGCTGCGATCACGACACCGGTGATGATCCAGCCAAGAAGAGGAACGGTGTAATCACCATCGGCCGGTTCAGCGAAACCCAAGAAGAAAATCAATCCGAAGACGGTGAGCGTTGCGCCAAACCAATCGCGTGCGGTGACGGGGCTTTTCGATAAATACACACCGAAGACCAAAGCGAACAACAGCGATGTCACCAAGATCGACTCAACTTCTATTAGTGAACCATCGCGCAGAGCAACCACATGGAAAAGCCCCGATAAGCCGGCGAATGCCGCGCCCAATAACCAAAGCGGGACGCGGATTAGTCGCAGCAATAAAGAAAGCGGATGTGTGGGTGGATTCTCTAATTGGCGTGCGGCGCGGCTTTGCAGAACTGCGCCGAGAGAAATTGCCAACGCCGCGCAGAGGCCAAAAAGAAATGCAGTCAACGACACGCTTCGAGCCTAGTGAGCAGTCTTCGACGACTTTGGGATAGCGAAAACCGCATACGGTAGGGAGATGGCGAGAGAAATTGTTGATGACCGCATGATCGGAGCGCTGCATTTACGCGCGCTGACGCATAAGGGTTTGCAACACGATCCTCAAGGTGAACATGTAGCGATACAGACAAGCACACTCGATGCGCTGATGGATGGTCGTTATGAAGGTGATACCACCATTGATGAGTTATTGCGTTTGGGCACGATGGGAATCGGCACGGTGCAATTTCTTGATGGTGAATTGATTGTGGTTGACGGTCGGGCATTTGCAGCGCGTCATGACGGTCGCATTGACGAGTTGCCCGGCGACACGCTTACGCCGTTTGCGGTGGTGACACATTTTTCGCCTTCGATTGAAACAGAAATCGTCAATGCCACGTTTGATGAAATGAAAGCGCGTATCGATTCCTATGCGCCGGTTGACGCGCCAATTGTGGCGGTGCGAATGGAAGGCGAATTTGCGGCGCTGAAATTGCGCAGTGTGGAACGACAAGTTCCGCCGTATCGACATTTATCGGATGTTGTTGACGATCAGATTGAATGGTCATTGGAAAACGCAAGTGGGGTAGTGGTTGGTTTTCGTTTTCCTGACGCGGCAGCCGGTGTGGAAGTGCCCGGTTGGCATCTCCATTTTTTAGCGAATGATTTTTCTCATGGCGGGCACATCATCACTCTTGATGTTGTGTCAGCGCAGGTGGCGGTTGATCGGTGCGATGAATTGCATGTTGAGTTGCCAAGTGGCGTGTCGTTGGGTGAACCTGGCGCAGCCAACCGAGACATGATTCGAAAAATTGAAGGCGGCGATTAGCCCAATTTTTTGGGCCATTCAGTAATCGTTGGCGGTTAAAAAACACGCGTACCCTTTTGCAATCGGCGGTCCTGCTGTTGGAAGTTTCGTTCCAAGAGTGCTGTTTTCGAATCGAGAAGTAATAGCAAAGGATCTGCAATGACAAACGAACTGCAAAAGAAGTTCAAGATGTTTTCTCTTTTGGCATTCATTGCCGAAATCATCCTGTACGTCGTTGGCGCGATGGAGTTATTTACTATTTTCTACACATGGGCTGATTCAAGTTATGGCGCTTTTGGGTTCTCCAAATTTACGACGTTGTCTGTTTATCTCTTTTTGTTTTTTATTCCGTTCTTGCCCGTGACACTCTTGATTCGTTACGCACGCATAAAGATCGATATGCGTTTGGCCAAGTTGACCGATGAACAAGCGACCACAACTGAATCGGGCGGAATGGGAATGCCGGCAAGCCCGCCAGTTGGTTAAGACAAATCTCTGACACTTGGTGTTTCGTCAAATTTTGATTTTGTTTTGATTTTTGTTCCGAAAGAATTTGTCGGAATCGCAATTAGCAAATTCAGTGCCAGATCGAATTGTGACATGCAATAATCCCTCAAGATAAAAATTCGAATGAGCGTCAGTTGTGTTCGAGTTCAAAATGCATTGCAACGCAAGGTTTGAGGGAGCCATGGCGTCACATTATGAAGTTCTCGGTGTGTCTCAGGACGCGTCAATTGAAGAGATTCGTCGTGCGTATCGGGCGAGAGCGCAACAATTCCATCCGGATAGTCATCCGGACGCGAGCGAAGAACGTTCAAG
>JBEGMF010000060.1:0-20998 GCA_041183205.1 Actinomycetota bacterium
CACCGATTGCCATCTGGCCTTTTTAGATCTCGCATTGCAGTCACCATTACGAGTTGTCAGTGAAATCATGGGCGAACCAAGCGAGCAAAAACTAGTGACGCGCGCCGAGTTGCGCGATGCCGATGGAAAATTATGTTCGTATGCCACAACAACGGTGATGCGCGCATGAGCGAATTCGGAAATCCCGCATCAATCGGTAATGCGCAATATCTGCGCATGGATATCTTCGAACGTACAAACGGCGATGATCCACTTCCGCATACGGTCGGCGAATTTCAAACCGCGCCGCATCTTGTTGATGAGAACGGATTCTTTTCAACGGGATTAATGATCAGCATGGTCGACTCAATCGGCGGCATGACCTCTGGTTTAGCCAGCCTTCCCGATTGGATAGTCACGACCAACTTGGCATTTCGTCGCACGAGCAACATGCTCACTCCATCAGGAACCACGATTGAATTCTCAGCCCAAGTTTTGCGTCGCGGTCGTTCTTCTGTTGTCACGCGTATTGATGCTCGTAGCAATGAAATTCACCTCGGCACCGGTTGGCTTTCCTGCGCGGTGCTCACACCAGAAAACGGACCACCGCCATTTCAACGTCCCGTGCGACCAATGCAACGCCCGCCGGTTACCGATCCAGACTTCTTCGTTGAACCGTTTTCGTTTTTCAACCTCGAACGTAACGATGACCATTCGGTCTCATTGCGAATAATCGATCGTCTGCGTAACCCTTGGGGAATCCTCCACGGGGGCTCAATGGCGTTTTTATTGGATACCGCCGCCTGCGATGCCGTTGCCCGTGCGACCAAGTCAGAAAACGACAAAAGGCCCATTGTGAGCGAGGCCATGATCCACTACCTCGCCCCAGGCCGAGTTGGACCCGTCACCGCCAAAGCAGAAATCATCGGAATTCCCCGTGTAGGAAATCACGCACACGTCGTAAAAGTTGAAGTTCATGATGAAGGTGCGGACAACCGCTTGGTGACCTTGGCAGAAATCACGGTCGAATCGACGTTTTAGGTCGCAAATTTCCCAACATCGGCCTAGCGTTTCAGCCAATACCGTCACAAAGGAGACACCATGGCGATGACATTCGACGAAGCGGTAGCTGCGGTTTGTGGACCCGGCTCGCCGTTCGAGATTGCCGATGCCGAAGTAATGGGAATGCCAACACGCATCTTTCCCAACTTGCCTGCCGCTGTGAAGTCTGCGTTCGACATTGTGCGCACTCGTCCGGCTGATGACGTGTACCTCGTTTACGAAGATGAACGTTGGACAAATAGTGAAGTGCTCGCCAGCGTTGACAGCATTGGTGCTGCGTTAGTAAATGAATTCGGTGTGAAGCCCGGCGATCGCGTTGCTATCTACATGCGCAACTATCCCGAATGGGTGACATCATTCGGCGCCATTGTTTCGATCGGCGCCATTGCCGTTTCCGTTAACGCTTGGTGGACAGGTCCGGAAATTGAATTCGGCCTTGTTGATTCCGGTGCCAAAGTTCTCATCACCGATGGTGAACGAATTGGTCGTATTGGCGATCGTTTAGTTGATTTAGGTGTGCGCGCCATGGTTGTGCGTTCAACCGGCGATTTACCGGCAAATGCTGTTCATGCCGCTGATGTTTTACAAACCGGTGCCACACTCCCCCAAGTTGAAATCGATCCAGATGCTGATGCCACAATCCTTTTCACTTCAGGAACAACTGGCACACCAAAAGGCGCGGTTTCCACGAACCGCGCCGTGATGAGCGGACTTTTTGCTTTTGCTTGTCGCACCACCGTTGAGGGTTTGCGTTGGGCCACGAAGGCAGAGCCAACACCGCCCGAGTTCCCACCCTGTTTTATTTTGACCGTTCCGCTTTTCCATGTGACCGGTTGCGTTCCGGTCATGCTCGGCTCGGTGGTAACGGGGTCGAAACTGGTCATGTTGCATAAATGGGACCCATTGCGCGCGCTCGAGTTAATTCAACGCGAACGTGTCACCAACTTCATCGGCGTTCCCACCATGTCGCAAGATTTAATTTCTCATCCGAAGTTTTCCGAATTCGATACATCAAGTTTGAAATCAGTTGGTGGCGGTGGCGCTCCCATGCCTCCCGAACTCGTGCGCAAGATCAGCACCTCGTTCTCCGGCTCAGCCACACCGCAATTGGGCTACGGCCTCACCGAAACCAATGGTTATGGCCCCGGCAACACCGGTCCCGATTATTTAGAAAAGCCCGCCAGCACCGGCCGCGTTGTTCCAATCATGCAGGTCAAAGTGGTTGACAGTTCCGGCGCCTCTGTCCCCAATGGTGAAATTGGCGAGATTTGTATGAACGGCCCGATGCTTATTCGCGGTTATTGGAACCGTCCCGAAGCAACGGCCGAAACCATTCAAAACGGTTGGCTACATACCGGTGATCTTGGCTATCTCGACGATGAAGGTTTTGTCTTCATCGTTGATCGCATTAAAGACATGGTGTTACGCGGCGGAGAAAATGTGTACTGCTCCGAAGTTGAAGCGGCCATTTTCGAATTTCCGGGTGTCAAGGAAGTTGCCGTGTTTGGCCTTCCACATGAGCGCTTAGGTGAAGAAGTTGTTGCTGCAATTCTTCCTCATACCGGAGCGACTATTGATCTCGATGAATTACAAACATTCCTCGAAGCACGTATCGCCAAGTTCATGATTCCGACGCAATGGTTCATCCGTGACGAAGAATTACCGCGTGGAGCAACCGGCAAGATCCTGAAGCGTGAAATCCGTGATCGCATAATGAAGGGCGACTTTTAAGTCGCCCTTCATCACTGCGTTTTATTTGTAACTGTTATTTGTAACTGTTATTTATAACTGTGTTACGAACTACGCCGGTTGGCGTGTGTTCAAGAATTCGGTATTGCTATGCAAGATCATTTCTTGCACCTGCGGTGAGAAATCCTTGAGTTCATCGACGTAATCGAGCGGCTCAGGCATACCTTCGATATGCGGCCAATCGGAACCGAAGATGACGCGATCGCTGCCGGCTAATTCGACAACCTCATGAACATCGTCTTCCCAGAACGGGTTGATCCAGATATGGCGACGGAAGGTTTCCGACGGAGCCTCTTTAAACCATCCCGGCATCTTGGTTTGGGTGGTGTCGAGCTTGCGCAACAATCCACGCAAGAAGCCCGAGCCATTTTCAACCGATGCCACACGAATGTTCGGGAAACGCTCGAACAACTTGTCGCAAACTAACGATCCGAGGAAATCCTCAATCGGACGGTCGAACATGGTGGTCATACGCAGCGGTTGCGGACGACGTTGTTCACCGAAGGAGGCCGAGAAACCATTTTCTTCGGCATAGCCATTGGAGCCGTAACCCGAATCGCCAGCATGAGCGACAACGGTGATTCCGGATTCGTTAACACGGGCCCAGAAAGGATCGAAATAAGGATCAGCCGGTGAAAGCGGCCCATCAACAGTGGTGGGCGCAGCCGGACGCATCACAAATGTGGTGGCGCCATTGTCGAGGGCGAATTCCAGTTCGGAAATGGCCCAGTCAAGATCAACCAAAGTGATGTAAGGCGCCGCAAAGATGCGGTTCTTGTAATTGAAGCCCCAGTCTTCATTCACCCAACGGTTAAACGCGGTGAACACTTGTTGCACGGCCCATGGGTCTTTGTGCAATGGCTCTTCGTAAATCATTCCCAATGTGGGGAACAACCAACACTTTTCCAAACCATGCTCATCGAGCGTGGCGATACGTGCATCACGATCGCGATACGCCGCACGAATTGGTTCACGTTGCTTCAACAATTCAATCGGGTTTGCGTTGTTGGGATTACCGCGGAAGTAATCCTTCAACACACCCGGTAACGCAACCGGATCGAATGTGGGGTTAACAACGGCGCGACTTACTTTGCCGCCGATGACGTGATACTTGCGACCGTCAATCTCACACCACTGAATTGTGCGAGGACCGGTACGCGGATCGAGATGACGAGTAAATGCGTCAATCGCTTCGTAGTAGTGATTGTCGCAATCGAAGACGGGATGTGTTGGTCGTGTCATGCCCTTAATTTACGACACAACAGGATCATTTGACAACTTTATGTAGTACGAATTTGCCGATTTTGCCCAAGCCGAAAATTGCCGCTGGAACACTTCCCGAGCCCGAAATCCGGCCCAATGTTCAGGGAGCAACTCGGCGGGTAAAAGCGGGTCAAAACTGAGAATTTGGCGCCATTCATGGGCCATAAGTGTGCGCAACGCAAACGCCTCGGAATCATCGGCGGGCTCGATATCGCCGAATGCGGCGATGAATGTCTCATGGGCCTCGGCCACCGAATCGAGATCCCAGGCCATGGCCACCACATCGGCAGGGCTGGTGGCATCGCCCACAATTTCGGATCGCCAAAACAGGCCAGTAAGCCCGCAACCATCGAGCACCATCTCCGCGCCTCTTTGTGCATCGGCACTGGCGGCGATCCAAACACCGGCACTTAGCGCGCCGAAACCTTCAAAATCCAAACCGATTGCTAATCGATCGCGTGCCGAGCGATCAGGAGCCACACTCGTCACCGTTAAAAGTAAAAACGATCCGTCCCATGTTGGATCTTCAACAATTGAACGCTGCACGCGCGGAACGGCCGAACCAATCATGCGTCGACCCGATTCAGTTAAACGCCAACGCGTGTAACGACCAACGCTTTCGCCCTCAAGCCAACCATCGGCCGCAGTGCGATTCACTGCTTGGCGCGCGGCGCGCTCTTCAATCCCGAGCGATTCAAGGGCGCCCACCAATGTTGAAGTCCACACCGGTGTGTCCTGCGGACCGACCCATTGACCAAGAACACTTATTAGTAATGACCTTGCGCTTGGACCGCCGTCACTTCGACGACGCGTCGCAGTAAGAACAACCATTACGGCAAATCACCCTCAATCTCGCTTGGATTAATACCAAGGTACCGCTCCAATGCGAGTTGATTGTTGAGGATGCGACTTTCCTCTTGCGAAATGGTGACGCGCGTGAAACCGGGCTGGTGCATTCCGCGTTGCGCAGTGCGCAACATATCGAAGTCCTGATTGAACACGGTGCCGAAGGCCATCGAATCTAAAGGAACTTCCGCTTTGATTGGTTTCGATCGTGGCGTTTCACGTCCGGCGCGATCGAACGAGAAAATATCGAGCCAACATTCATCCGGCGTATCTCCCGGCCGTGTGCGCAAAACCGAAAGTAAATCGGGATGCAACAACACGGTGATATTCGGAAACACATTGTGCTGATCCATCATCATGATTTGCATATTGGAATACGCAGAAAGGTCAACACCTTTTTCGGCTTGTGCTTTACGCACTTGTTCCGCCATGACATCAAAAAGTGATTCGCCGTCTTTTAAGGGTGGAACTGGACCTGGATCCTCTGCGTTCAAACCCGCACGCGCCGAGTACACCGAAGCAAACGCATTCCAAATTTGTTGATCAGTTGGTTCGGGTCGGATACGCGGCGAAGGAACACCGTAAATCTGTCGACTGCGACCAACGTGATCCCAAAAAACTTGTTCATTGTCGAGATCAGCAAAAACCATCAGCAATTCCGGATGCAATCCCTGTACGTGATAGGTCTCACTAAATCCGTCAGCAGCGGTTTTCCAGTTCGCCGGCACTTTGACACTTAACTCATAGCGGCAATGAAAATCTTCGATGCCTAAGTAATCGGCATCGGCCGGAGCGCCACCCAAATACGTTGCTAATGACATGGCCTCGGGATCAAAATTCACAAAGACCAGCGGACCCCAAGTATCAACTAACACTTTCGGCAATCCGTATTGATCGTTGTCAATAACACCGAAATCACGACGGCTGGGAATCTCTCGTAACGAGCCATCGAGATTCCAGCACCAACGATGGAATCCACAGCGCAACTCGGTGAGACCTTCACCGTTGCCACTGCATAACTCAACACCGCGGTGCATGCAGACATTTTGATAAGCCCGCAACTCACCATCTTGATCACGCAAAACAATGGCGGACAATTTGCCAACGGAAAATTCAACCCAATCACCAGGATTAGCAACCATGTCGATGGTCGTCGCTAATTGCCAAACACGGGGCCACATTTTTTGTTGTTCGCGTTCAGCAAACTCGGCGGAGATATAGCGATCGGCGGGAAAAGTAATTGGGCGGCGAGTGGTAACGCCGTCTTTGGCGCGACTGCGCAATGTCCCGATATCACGTCGCGGATCTACTGCATTGCTCATGATCGTTGCCCCCGCACCGAATCTTTCTTCTGGGGCCAAATCCTGCCACAACTAGTCGCGTCGGTGGACGGTGACCATGTAATCGCTATTTTCTGCGAAAAGATCGCCATTCCAGGTCGCAAAACATGCCTCACGCACGAGGCCCTCTTCACCGGCCCAGACATCAATATCGGCTGGTGTCGGCCATCCGATTTGCAGTTGGTTGCCGATTACTAATCGCCCACCTTTTTCAACATGCCGTGCGCAATTTCGCGTAACTGCTCCGGGATCAGCAGCAAAACCTAAAACGTTGCCCGCTAACAACACCAATGAAAATTGTCGGTCTAATGCGAAATCGCTTAAGTCGCCTAAAAGCCATTCAACATTGGGCGTTCGTCGCTGCGCCCGTTCAATGAGATCTGGATCAAGATCAACGCCAACCACAAAGACACCACGGTTAACTAATTCACTTCCGATACGTCCAAAACCGCAACCGGCATCCAAAACACTCGCGGGCGCATATCGAACGACGAAGTCGGCTTCACCATGCGGATTTTCACCACGCGCCGCAATGTCATCGAAACGCTTTTCGTAGTCATCTAAAGGAACTGACTTCCGCCATTTTTTCCACTGCGGAGAGAATCTCTCCCGCGCCCATTCATCGCCGTTGGTCAACTAATCCCCACTTCAACGCTCGTTCACAATCAATCTCTTCGCCCGAAACCATAAGCCACAGGGCGCGCCAGCGTCCGATACGACGCGGAATGCTGGCGGTTCCACCTGCGCCCGGCACTAACCCCATAGCAACTTCGGGTAAACGAAAAGTTGTTTCGCTATCAGCAATGACATTTTGCGAAAAGGCCGGCAATTCAACACCGGCCCCTACACAACGACCATGCACTTCAAAATGAATACGCGCTGAGTTGCGGGACAACACAATTCCTGCATTACGTGTCGTGCGCACAAAGTGCGCATCTAATGGTGGTGGTGCCGATCCAAATTCGTCGAGGTCTCCCCCACTACAAAATGTTGGTCCATTACCGCGCACCACCGCTTTTTTCAGCGTTGGATCAGAATCAACTAAACGAAAAGCCTCAACCAACTCATCTCTCATTTGGCGACCGTAAGCGTTGCGAACTTCTGGTCGATTGAGAGTGATTGAGAGAACATCGTCATCACGCTGAACGTCGACAATCGAATTGTTTGGCGCCGGATGACGCTTTCTTTCTGATTGTTTCGAAAGCCAAGACTGATAATCAGTTCCCGATTGCAAAAGACTGTACGCAAGCGACTCCGCCACAACGGCATCACTTACCGATGACCTTTCGCTCACGCGCAACAACTGACCAACAGCGACGGCGGCTCGGGGCGCCGCCAAAATGCTGTCGATAAACGGTTCGATGCCAGCGACACCAACCCAATGGCGATGCTCACCCTCTAGACAAAGCAACGTGTCAAAGACGTCAAGCGATACATCCCGACTTTGAGCGGCAAAACCCACAACCAATATCGGGACCGTAGAAAGCAACGCGGCCAACCGCGGCAACTCAAAGTCTTGGGCCGGATCGTCAAGATTGACGACGATCACCGGCTGGTCATAAAGAACGCCGATGGCATCATGAAATCCATCAGACAACCACTGGCGCAATTCGGTTGGCTGAAAAACTGGTGCGCTCATGACATCGGGCCCGCTGGTCGCATACTTGTCGGGAATTCAACTCCCGCTACGAATGTAGTCCTCACCTTTTGCGCCGAAGGCTGCGACAACATTTCCGCTAACGGCACATTGAGAATGCAGAAATCAGCCGGAGCTCCACGTTCTACTTTGCGAATCGGTCCCGCCAATTGCAACGGATTGGCGAGATACCACTGCAATGCCGTAAATGCCGACACGCTTTCTTCAGGGCGAAAAGTCGAACCATTACGAGTGATGCGCGATTGTGCCGTTGAAATTGCCAGCCAGGGATCACAGTCGGTTACGGGCGCATCACTTCCCGCCGCCACAACAATTCCCGATTGACGTAACGATGCCGCTCGATGAGCGAAGGGTACGTCGTCGTTCTCAATGGACTCGAAATAGAAATCGCCGCGTTCGTAAACAAGTGTTGGTTGCACGACGACGGCAATATCGTTGGCGGCGAGAAATTCGTCGGTGTCGTTACAGAGAATTGATCCATGCTCAATTCGATCACCGGGCAATACGCCCGCCAGTTGCAACGCCGTCACCGCCGCCACATTTTCAACGCGCGAGACAGCATGAATGGCAACCGCACGTTTTTGCGCATGCCAATAAGAAATTTCTTCGGCTAACTGATTGATATCAATCTCTCGAACTTCATCAATAAGAATTTTGGCTGGACCATGTACAGCGAAGTCAGAAATATCTGTCTTCGAATCAAGCCCGAGTAGCACTAACCGATTAGGTATCTCGCCAGCGGTGAATGCCTGACGTAGAAGTTGCGCCCGATCCCCTAAACGAAACGTTGCATCGGTAACTCCCGTAATACCAACAGCATGAAATCGTTGCAGAACCGGCGCAAGATCAAGATCCATTTGACCGAATCGTTGTGCGATTTCATTATCTAAACGAAGTAAACGTCCCGTGGGCTCACCGTGAACATCTCGCTCAAAACCAGCGGCATCACTTTCGCCGAAAATATCAAGCGCAGAAGTGGAAAGTATCCACGCCAAACCTGATCGATGCTGCACGCGTACGACCGCGTTGTTGGAAAGTCGATCTAAGCGATAACGATCAAGTTCACCATGCCGAAATTCGTCATAGCCAGTAACCCGTAACGGCGTCGGTCCACTACGACTACTAATGATCCGATCAAATTCCGCGGGCGAATCGATCGCAGCAACATCACATCCTGCAATGGCGGCGGCCATGGCCAAAAGATGAACGTGATGATCATGCAAACCCGGTAGTAGCGCGCAATTTTCAACATCAATTAGTTGATCAACTGATTTAGGTGGCGTCGTATTGGGTTCGCTGATTTCGGTAACCACACCGTCGACACAAAGCACGTTTTTGCGCGTCGTCGCACCGAACTCATCAACGAGTTCAGCGTTGGCAAAAAGGGTTGTCACCATTGTGGAACTCGTTGCTGTGCCGCACTGCGAGCCACATCACGCATAGAAATATCGAGAAAGCCGCCACCCACCGTTCCCACGTTAAGCGCCAACGCCGCGGCGTATAAACCAGTAAGCGGATCGGCAATGGCATCACCAACAAATGTCGGCCCATCATCAACTAAGCCACTTGCGGCGGCGAGATCGTCGCCGAAACCCACACGGTTACTCCATGGCCCGAAATTTCCATACGCCGTAATGGCAATCCAACAAGTGGTGCTGTTGGTAATTATCTTTGGGTCGATTCCCAGCGCGGCGAACGCGCGCGGACGAGCGGAAGTAATAACAACATCGGACTGCGCCACAATCTCGCTGACGACGGCCCCATTGAAATCCATTTCCGCAAATTGATGCTGCGCATGGAGTCGATCGAAAAACGCCTTATTGCCAAATCGTGCACCATCGGGGCGATCTTTTGCTTCGTATTTCGTTACGTGTGCACCACTGGCGGCCAGAACCGCACCGCATAATGGACCGGCCCACAGAGAAGAAAAATCGGCCACTTGCAAACCTTCTAGTTGGCGGTGTTGTTTCTGGCCTGTCTGAAATGAATGGGGCTTCTCGATGAATTGCTGCTGAAAGAGTTGTTGTTCATCTAATAACGAATTGCTTGTTGCGACAACGCTTACCGCCAGACCCAATTCCTGTGCCAACCTAACGAGTTCTTCGGCAGGACGATCCGCGAGCAGCTCACCAATTCGCGTCCACTCATGTTCGTTGACGTCAGTTCCCAACCAGGCTGGGACATCTTCCCAATCGCTTGGGCGCGGCAAATTGACCGCTAGCCATTCATCAGCGCATTGCAGTAAATGACAACTTCCGTTGGCCGATACTTGTCCTCCAACTACCCAATCGTTTTCGCGGGCGCGCTGAAACAAAATGTCATCGACGCTCCACGGAATGCGACCATCAAGTTTTAAAATTTGGCCGTAGCAACTTTGAGCAAAGGCAATGGCGCGCTGAGAGGCGATCGTCATTTCGATTCGATCTGCGCCCGCAATTTCGCCAGAAGTTCAACAAATGCTGGTTGCCCGAGTGACCATAACTGGGGGCCAATTTCGGCATTAACCGCATCATCAGAAGTAGTAAGCGCATCATTAGCGATGATTGTTTTCTTCATCGCTCGCACTAAATCAGCCGGCGCTGAAGCCGCACGCGACGCCAACGCAATTGCCGTTGGAAGTAGTTCGTCATCAGCCACGCATTTCCAAGCCAGACCAATTTCCGCTGCCTTTACACCGTCGACGACTTCACCAAACAACACCAACGCCATCGTTGTTTGTAGATCGGTGATGCGACGTAATCGCCAAGTGTTGCCGCCACCGGGGTGCAATCCGATTTGCAAAAATCGCGTGTCGAACTTTGCCGAGGCACCGGCGATGATGACATCACAGGCCAAAGCCAAATTGAGTCCAGCGCCAACTGCCGCGCCATTCACGGCCGCAATTGCCGGCAACGGCGATTCGGCTAAGCGCAAAAATCCCGAATAAATAGTGCGCAGTTTTTCTTCGCTATCGCAGGCCGCTAGATCATCAAGGTCAGCGCCCGCACAAAACGCTGGTGGAGCACCAGTGACAACTAACGCGCCAACATCAGCGCGATTTTCTAAATCATCAAGTGCAGTGCAAATTGCACTGTTGAGAGCATTGGAAACAATGTTGCGCCGCTTGGGGTCGTTCAACGTAATGACAGCGACTCGATCTACGACCTCAACATTGACCATGCCCTATTGTGCCGGTTCTTTTCCGCTCAATCAATCTTGATGACTGATCTATTTCGGCAAGCCAAGTACGCGTTCGCCGAGAATATTGCGCATGATGTTCGACGTTCCGCCCATGATTGTGTAGGCCGGCGCATAAATGATCTCGGCGGTCCACTCATTCCATAACAGCGCCGAGGGACCAAGCACTCGCGCGGCGAAATTGGCAACTTGAAATTCGTATTCGGTGCAGGCGCATTTTGTGGCCGCGCTAAACCCTTCCAGCGCTTGTCCCAGCACGCTGCGGTACACCAAAAGTCGGCCCACGCGATAACCAATTTCTAGTTTTGCAATCTCATCGCGAATAAGTGGGTCGCTCGTATCGGCAAATGAAAGGGCATGTAAATACAGCGCGCGATTGGACACCAATCGATCAATGCCGCCTCGCTCATGTTCGAGTTGACGCATTGTTTGTTTGAATGCATTGCCTTCGGTGCCCACCAAGTTTTCGACCGGCACGCGCACATCGTCGAACCACACTTCGTTGAAATGTCGTTCATCAACCATGTCGCGAATAGGTCGAACTTCAATTCCTGGTGTCGCCATCGGCACAACAATTTCGCTGATACCGAGATGTGGCTTTCCCGCCACCGATTCAGTACGACAAATCAAATAGCAATAGTCGGCCTTGTTGGCGAAACTCGTCCAAATCTTTCGACCGTTAATTACCCATTCATCGCCATCACGTTCGGCTTTTGTTTGTAACGACGCTAAATCCGATCCGCTATCGGGTTCACTCATTCCAATACACCACGTTGATTGCCCAGCCAACATCTCGGGCAAATAGCGATCGCATTGTTCTTGGGTGCCGAACGCAATGAAGGCCGGTCCCATTTGCCGATCGGCAAACCACGAAGCAGCAATGGGTACTCCATGCGAAATCAATTCTTCGGCCACAATCAATCGCTCAATGGCCGGACGACCGCCGCCGCCAAATTCACTTGGCCATGTCATTCCGATCCAGCCTTGTTCGGCGAGTTCGATTGAACAGTCACGCGAATAGGCGCATAACCACGAATCGTTATGACGACCGTATTTCTTCACTGCCTCAATCGCGAATTGCCGAGCGCGCTGCTGCAACTCGACAAGTTCATCGCTCAGGCGGAAATCCATGCCTGCATTCTGTCGCGTCTTGGCTTATTTCGTGAGATCAGCCAAAACTTCTCGGCGTAACAACTTGCCAGTCGGGGTATGAGGCAGTTCATCGCGGAATTCAATTACCCGAGGAGTCTTCGAACTGCGGAGATGTTCACGACAAAATTCGTGCAACTCAAATTCGGTAGCCGATTTGCCCTCGCCTAATACAACGACGGCCGCGATTTCTTGACCCCATTCCTCATCGGGGATTCCGACTACGGCGACGTCCACAACAGCGTCATGACGACGCAGAACATCTTCAATTTCTGCCGGTGCAATGTTTTCGCCGCCACGAATGATGGTGTCATCAGCGCGACCTTCGATGAAGAGGTAGTCATCTTCATCAATCCAGCCACGATCTTTCGTGGGGAACCAGCCTTCGCTATCGACAACACTTCCGCCGTCGTATTCACCGGAAACTTGTTCGCCGCGCAAAAACACCAGACCCGGTTCGCCAACGGGCAAAACGTTGCCGTCTTCATCGCGCACTTCAACTTCAATACCGGGAAGAACTTTGCCCACCGAACCTAAGCGGGTTTTGGCAACCGGATCTCCATTAAATGCTGCTTCATGATCTTCGGGACCAAGTAGCGCGATGGTGGAAGACGTTTCGGTCAATCCATATGCATTAACAAATCCAGTGCCGGCAAATGCAACTAAAGCCTTTTCCAAAACTGGAAGCGGCATACGCGCGCCACCATAAGAAAGTGTTTTCAATGTTGGCGTGTTTGCCGGCGCGCCATCGAGTTCTTGCACAATGCGGGCCAACATGGTGGGCACCACCATTGCTTGTGTAACACCAATACGGCGCACCGCGTCTAACCACACCGTCGCGTCGAACGATTCCAAATACACAATGCGTCGGCCGGCATACATATTGGAAAGAAGATTGGCCATACCGGCAATGTGATACGGCGGCACCGTGACGAGCGCCGCTTGTTCTGGTTCGGCACCCGCAAATTCAACGGTGCCAATGACATAAGCCGTGAGGTGACGGTGACGTAACAACGCTGCTTTAGGCGTTCCCGATGTGCCCGAGGTGTAAAGCACGATGGCAACATCATCGGGATCCACAAATGGTGGAAGTTCCGCAGCACAACCTTGCGCAAAGTCATCATCAAAAATATTGGCGCGATCAATAAACATCGCTTCGTCGGCGCCGGGGACCACACCAACATCAGCCACAACCACCGCACCGCGGTTGGCCTCAACTAACGGTCGAAGTTGTTCTTCACCCAGTCGATAGTTGAGCGGAATAAACGGAATACCTGCATAGGCGGCAGCGAAAACACAAACCGGAAATGACGCGTCGTTGGTGCCGCAATAAACAACACCGGTTGCACCTTTTTCCACAAAATAGGTGGCGGTTCGTTTCGCTAACTCATCGAGTTGCGCATACGACAATTCGCGGTCGCCAGAAATAACGGCGACGCGATCGTCGAGCGCGCCCGCGGACATTTCAAGAAGAAGAGAAAGATTCACGGTAGAAATCAGTCCGATGACGGAAGTGGCTTGGCGCCCTTCACCGGAAGTTCACGACCATCGATCGAAAGTGTTCCCGGTCCCGGCTTGGCACATAAAACTTCAAGACCTGTTTCTTCATCGGCATAACGCTTACCGACAAGTGTTCCTTCACCGCCCGCGTCGGAATGTCCCGATGCGCTGCGATCGGCGCCAGCTTCAACAACAACGACACCGCCGCAGGTGAGATTCACCGGCGATGTTGGCGGCTTCACCACCACTAATTCGACGCTGCATTCCGGACAGGCAAGTCGACTTCCAGCCTTGATTTCCATGATCTCCTCCACCGGGTCGCCCCCGCGCCCCTTAGAAAAGTAGCAAGTTCACCGCACCTCTCCGACACTTGGCGCGCGAATGTGCCACCATTCGACCTCGGCTCGTCGCCACCTGGGAGAGGATTCGCCATGAATGAGATCGTTGAAGGCCGTTTTGAGGGTAAATCAGCCATCGTTACCGGTGCTGGTTCGGGAATCGGGCGAGCATGCGCCATCCGATTAGCGGCCGAGGGTGCCGAGATTTTCGCCCACGATATGAACGAATTGGGTTTAGCGGAGACGGCCAAGATCATTCGCGATAACGGTGGCGTGGTCGAAACTCGCGTTGGCGATGTCACCACCAAGGGTGAATGCGTTGACACCGTTGCGGCCGCCGTTGACCGATTCGGAAAACTCGATGTGATGTGCAACGTCGCCGGTATTGCTGCTGGATTTCATTTCACCGAAATGCCCGAAGAGTTTTACCGCAAGATGGTGGCGGTGAATATGGACGCACCATTTTTCTTTTCCCAAGCGGCCATTCCTCATCTTCTTCAAACCGACGGCAACATTGTCAACATTGCATCGAACGCCGGCATTATGGGTCAGGCCTATACCGTCGCTTATTGCATGACAAAAGGTGCGGTCATTCAATTAACAAAAGCGTTAGCAATGGAATATGCCAAGTCGTCGATTCGCATTAACGCCATTGCACCGGGTGCAATCGAAACCAATTTGAGTTCGAACTTTCAAATTCCCAGCGATATCGATTTTGATTTGCTCAGCCGCTATATGGGTTTCCGCGGCGCGGGCAGCCCCGATGACATTGCCGATTTAGTTTCACTGGTTGCATCGTCAACCAATATTCACGGCTCTGTATTGACGGCTGACCGCGGCGTTACTGCCGGTTAACGCTGTAAATCGGCAATCGCCGCCATAGCGGCCATTGCGCCAACCGTTACTTGCTTTATGAACGTTGGAGTTAATGCTTGGCCCTGTAAATACACTCGTTGATGCATTGGCCCAGATAAAAACGACATCGCTAAATACGAATCGATTTTTTGTGAGAGTTCTTTGCGAGCAACGGCGCGTTCGATAATTCCGGTCATAACGGCGCGACGAGGAACAACAAAAATTTCATTTACCGCCGCACGAAATTCGGGATTACGGCGCAATTCAACGGCAACGTCTTCGGCTAAATCTTGACGACGCACTGTCATCGCCTCAGCGGTGGCCGCCGCCATTGCTTCCATGTCTTTTTGAAACGTACCAGTGTCGATATCAACAATTTCGGCATGCAACGATGCCAACGCAGCGGCAACTAACTCTTGCTTTGTAGGCCAACGGCGATACAACGTGGCTGAAGAAACTTTTGCCTTCGCAATGACACTGGCAACGGTTAAACCGGCGTAACCGACATCACTTAAGACATCCAAAGTGGCCGCCAAAATTGCGGTATCGGCGGCTTCGGAACGTTGCCGTCCCGGTCGCAGACGCTCGGTCACATCAGTCATCGACCGCTGCCCTCAACGGCTGACTCTTCGGCCAGACGATCGATTTCATCTTGTTCTAAAGCGCCTTCAGCCTCGGCATAAGTGAGCGATGCCAATCCATCGAGTGGTCCGTGAACACTTTCGCGCACATCTTCGGCCCGTGCCGGCAACCATTTAAAGACAACGAATGAAGCCAGCAAAACAACTGCGGCGCCAATCTTCATTGCAATATGAATACCGCTTACGTAGTTATCGATTGCGATTTGTTGAATGGTGTCAACGTATGGCGCGGCATTTGGCTGTGCCGCTGCGTTAAAGACCGCACCACCCACTGACTCTTTCGAAATATCGATGAGATTTTGGGGAACACCGGCTGATTCCATTGCCGACTGCACACCCGGTCGATAGATCGCCGCCAAAATCGAACCAATGACGGCAACACCAAGTGCACCACCCATCTGACGGGTGGTGTCGTTCATGGCCGAACCCACACCGGCTTTTTCACGTGGCAGCGAACCCATAATCGATTCGGTTGCGGGCGCCATAACCAAGCCCATACCTGAAGCCAACACGATGATGCCCACTAACAAAACTGGATAGCCGTTTTGTGCGGGCACTAACGACACGATGAAGACGCCAATTGATGCGATTACTAAGCCAGTACCAACAATGTTTTTCGTTCCGAATCGCTCTACAAATCGAGGTGCCATCGGAGCAACACAAATCATCACTAACGACATGGGCGCCATGCGCAATCCCGCTTCTAACGCAGAGAAGCCAAGTACAACTTGTGTGTACTGATTCATAACAAACATTTGGCCGAACATGGCAAAGAACACCAAGGTGATTGCGATATTCGCCGCCGTAAAACGTGGGTTCTTGAAAAACCGCATATTCAACATGGGATGTTCAATTGACAACTCCCAGAAGATGAACGCTGCCGCCACTAACAATCCGATGCTGAACGTGATAACTACGACCGGATCGGTAATTCCTTTTGAAGGCGCTTCAATAACGGCCCACAAAATCATGACCAAACCGATCATTGACAAAATTGAACCGACAAAATCGATTGGTTCCGCAACTTCTGCTTTTGATTTCGGCATAAGGAATTTGCCGGCGATCAACAACGCAATGATGAGAGGAACGTTGATGAAAAACACCCAATGCCAGGATTCGAATTTCAATATGGTTCCGCCCAGCACCGGTCCTAGGGCACCACTGGCGCCGGCAACTGCCGCCCAGATACCAATGGCGCGTGCCCGTTCCTTTGGATCGCGGAAAATATTGGTGAGCAACGAAAGCGTGGCCGGCATGATGAGCGCGCCACCAATGCCCATGAGTGCGCGGGTGAAGATCAATTGATTCGCAGTTTGCGCCATACCCGATGCCATCGATGCCACGCCGAAAATTACGAGGCCTAATTGCATTGCACCTTTACGACCGAAACGATCACCAAGCGCGCCCGCGGTTAAGAGCAATCCCGCAAAGACCAATGTGTAACCGTCAATAATCCACTGCAATTGGCTCGTGGTGGCATCGAGATCGCGCACAAGCGACGGGATCGCCACATTCAAAATGGTGTTGTCGAGTGTGATCACCAATAACGAACCGGTGAGAACAATGAGGGCCCACCATCGACGCTGATGAGCACGGGGATCGTTGACATTCATGAGGGCGATCATATCGAAACACTCCTATTTCGGAATAGTCCTATTTCGATTTAGTGACCGGATTCACAGGCCGGCTCCGAATGCGGCTTTTCCCGCTAATTGAGTACCATCGGCGGCAACCTGACCCGTTGGAGGAACCATGGAACGGCTCGCTGTGGACCTGCTTGCCCCCGAGTTATACGCCGGGGATCCCTATCCCACCTATGCCTGGATGCGGGCCAATGAACCCATTTACTGGGATGAGATCAACGAACTATGGGGTATCGCTCGTTACGACGACATCGTCGAAATTGAAAAGCGCAAAAACGTTTTCATTAACTCCGATAAAGAAAAGGGCGGATACCGTCCCAACCTTCCGGCCGATGACGCCATTATCGGACTCGACGATCCGCTTCATCACCAACGACGCAATCTCGTTTCTCGCCGCTTTACTCCTCGCGCCGCTAACGCTTGGGAAGACGACATTCGCGCCAAAGTGAATCGTCTTTTAGATGATGTGCGCGATAACAACGGCAAAGCGGAGATCGTGAACGATTTAGCCGCACCGCTTCCCGCCATGATGATTGGAAAACTTTTGGGCTTCGAAGAATCGGATTGGCCCAAGTTGAAGCATTGGTCCGAAACAACAATCGCCTTAGGTGGTGGCCCACGCTATTTCAATGAAGTTGGTATGACGTCAGCCATTGAATTCGCAGCTGCGGCAGCCGAACTGTTCGAAGCGAAAAAAGCATGTCCGGCCGACGATATTTTGAGCCACTACACCACGGCAGAAGTTGACGGTTGTCCTTTTGATGTCGAAACCGCCATTGCTGATTCGTTATTGCTTTTAGATGGTGGCGCAGAAACAACTCGTACCGTCATCGCCCACACCATCATCAACTTGCTGCAATATCCCGAACAGGAAGCAAAACTGCGCAATGGTGCTGATATGAGTGTGGCGGTGGAGGAATTCATTCGTTACGTCACTCCAATTCACAACATGTGTCGTGTCGCCAAAGAAGACGCGGTTGTCAACGGCGTCACCATTCCCAAGGGAAATCAAGTTGTCTTGATGTATTCCTCCGGCAATCGCGACGAATCGCAATTTGATGATCCCGAAAAATTCGATGTGACCCGCACACCTAATAATCACATTGCCTTTGGTTTCGGCACGCATTTTTGTTTAGGCGCATCGCTTGCTCGTCTCGAAATCCGCGTGTTCTTCGAAGAACTTTTGCGTCGTACCCGCGGTTGGACAATGACGAGCGGAACCGAACCAATCTTCATGCCGAACGCATTTGTGCGTGGTGTGGAGTCAGCGCATTTCGAGTTCGATTTCATTTCATGAGCGGCGTTGATCCAACTCAAATTCCCTTGCCGATGGAAGGCAAGGAACCAATCTTTCGTCATATGGATGATGCCGATATGCCTTGGCAACTTTGTCGGGCACAGCAAAATGCTGATGGCACAACTTCCTATGTGCGCGAAAAGTGGTTCGCCTTTAGCCCCGATCCGCAGTACTTATCGCTGTATGCCGAATATGACCCGGGCATGATCGTGCGTCGTCATGGTCACTATTCGCCCCATATCGTTTTTGTTATCGATGGCGGATTGTGGTTCGGTGATCGTTGGTGTCCGGCCGGTTCACATATTGAATTGCCGTTCGGCGCCGCCTTCGGACCAATTCGGGCCGGCGATGACGGCGCGAAACTTTTCGAAGTAATGATGGGCGACCCGCGGTCATGGGGCGATCAACCAGAGTTGTACGAAAACGCGCTGCAACAACATGGTGTTACGCCATTACCTGACCCGCCGGTTGATTTTCCTGAATGGCTTTCCGATTTACGCACTCAGTGGGCGCACAGCGAAGAAAGTTGAATCAGGGCCACAACGGGGTTTCGGTATTGAAGCCTGGCTCTGTTCCCCATTGATTGCGGAATGAAACTTCGTGGGCTGGTTGGCGTGGCGCCACACCCCACTTACCAGTTGGATAACCGAGCGAAACGCAGCCGGCCATCACCCATCCTTGATCAGCCGGCACACCGAGGATTTCTAGGACTTCATCGTTATGAAATGCCAAGACCTGCGTGAGCGAAGTTCCAACACCTTCAGCGCGCGCTGCTAATTGTGCGCTCCACAATGCCGGGTAAATGGATGAACCGCTGGTGTCATATTGCGCGAATCCAAACAAATAGAGCGGAACGCTTTCAAAATTATCGGCCAACCATTGCGCTGACTTTTGCACGGCCAACATTGACTTAGATTCGGCAAGGTCGGGATTGGCATGGGCTGCATCGAGACGATCCTTGTAGTAACTCGACCACAACACTTCCATTGCCTTGCGGTAAATCGGGCCGATCTTTCCTTTTACTTCCGGCGAATCGATCAATAAGAAACGCCAATTCTGCGTGTTGCCGCCCGAAGGTGCGCGCACCGCAGCATCCATAATGCGGGCTTGTACATCCATAGGGATGGGATCGGTTTTTACGCGGCGCATTGCTCGCGTGGTGTAGAGGGCTTCGCGTACGTCCATGTTCTTTAACCTTTCGCCGCAGTCCATGCTTGGTGCATCGCACCTAAAGCAGTGGCTAATTCTTCTCGTTCTTCCGCACTCAAAATGGAAAGCACACGCGCCATAGCAACATCCGTACTCGCCTCCGCTTCTTTCCATTTCGAAACCGCGATGTCATCAACTTTGACTGCATCGCCATCCCATCCAAAGAGTCCTGCCATATGAGGTGTTCGATGCATAACCGCTTCAACGGGCAGTAGGCCAACACCTAACACAGCGCCTCCATGTAACGCGCCGCGCAATTCACGCAACGCATTGAGTTGGTGTTGCACGCGTGCTTTCGGTGATTGCGGAACCGGCAGTGTGCGCCAGCCGGCAAAGAGCGACGCATTGGCAGGTGACGCGTAGTTCACAACTGTCGTCAAAAGATCACCAACGCGATTCATATCGGCCACATCGGGAAGATTCGCTTCACCATAAGCGGCACAACAGGCTGCCCATTCCGCAGCCGCTTGTGCGGGCGACATCACACCTTTCGCCGTTTCCCATTGCGAGCGCACTTGTTCGGAATTCCAAAAAATAAATCCAGAGGTCACAACCTCAGAACTGGTGTCACCCAGAACGCCACCGCGTCCAAGTACATAAAAATCAATGCCAGAGAAACCGAGTTCACCTCCGCGCACATATGTCGCCCCATCGAGCATGAACCCGCCGCCAATTTCCAAAATGGGCATTCCCGTTGCTTTGGCTGCTGCAATCGGTTCCATCGTTCTCCCCTACCTCTAGGCCGACAATTTGCGGCCAAGTTTCATCGTCCCCTTCGCCGAAGCGAATGCCCGCACTTTAGGTCGGGCGCCGAGACTTTGCGTGCGTCGTGTTACGTTCATAGCCACCTGAAGGGGGAACTATGGCTGACGAACAAGCACAATCGGGCACTCCGCCACGCGGCGTAAAGCAGCGCAACAAGATCGTGATGAGCGACGAAGAAATCGAAGAATTTCTTAACGGTCGTCATTCGATGACGATGTCGACGCTCAATGCCGATGGCAGCATTCACTCCATCGCCATGTGGTACGGATTCATTGACGGATGCATTGGCATTGAGAGCAAAGCGAAAGCGCAGAAGGTTATGAACCTTCGCCGCAATCCCAATATGACCGTATTGGTTGAAGACGGCGAGACTTATGAAACATTGCGCGGCGTCACGTTGATCGGTAAAGCCGAAATCATTGAAGACCCAGAGCGCATGTTCGAATTAGGCGTAAGCGTCTTCTCTCGTTATATGGCTCCCTACACCGAAGAAATGCGCGGCGCCGTCGAAATGATGTTGCATAAGCG
>JBEGMF010000061.1:0-7633 GCA_041183205.1 Actinomycetota bacterium
ATCAGTGATTTTTCCACCGACTTTGTCAGGCCAATACGCCAAGCCGGTTTGACCTACGGCCCACGGAATCGACTTCGTGCGGTTGGGATCCCATGAGGGATTGGCTAAACGTGGAATCACATTTGTCTTATTGGGGAACAAACTGGTGTTGAAACTTTGCACGGCGTTGGCTCCGATATAAGCCGCTGCGTTCCAAGTGGTGAGCACGATGATGTCGGCACCAATTGATTTACCGTCTTTTAGACGCGATTCGTATTTGGTGTTGAACGTTTCGTTGCCATCAATCGAATTTTCGTATTTGATCGAAATGCCGGTGTCCTTAGTGAAACCCTTTAGCGTCGGTGAAGTATCCGGGTCGTCACCTTCGATATAAAGCGGCCAGTTCAGCATGGTGATTTGATTTGCGTTACCACCTCCACTCGAACTTCCACCACCGCAAGCAGCCAACAATGTTGGGCCCATGGCTAAACCGCCAAGGGCGAGACCACTCATGCCCAAAAAACGCCGACGCGACGTGCGGTGCTCATTAAGCGCAGCCACAACTTCAGGATCTAAGAAGCGATCCGGGGAACCTTTCGGTGTATCTGACATGGCAATTCCTCCGTTTTAGCTTTCGATAACTAAGTCATCGTCGGTCAATGGCAATTCCGGTGCGTCAGGTAAAACCAAAGCCGCATCGGTTGACCACGATGCCCAAACTTGGTCACCAGGACGAAGTAAGGGCAGATCATGATCGGGATCTACATAGGCAATGATCGGTGTTTCGTCTTTTGCTTCGATTGCTAAACGAACAACCGGTCCTTGAAAGGTCAAGTCAGTGACAACTGCATTGACACTTTGCACATCACCTGTTGGTTGTTGCATTGAAATCGCCACTCGTTCGGGACGAACCATGACGACAACATCTTCACCCGATGTAACTGAACGCGTTGACGCGTTGCGACGTCCACCAAGTGTTGCGGCGCCTAAAGCGGAGAAAGTCGCGCTGTCGCCGTTTACTTCATTAATTTTCGCCTGCCACAAGTTGGCCTGACCAATAAAACCGGCCACGAAAACAGAAGACGGATTGTCATAAATTTCTGTGGGCGTGCCGATTTGTTCGACGCGACCTTCATTCATGACCGCAATACGGTCACTCATAGTGAGCGCTTCTTCTTGATCGTGGGTGACATAAACAAAAGTGATGCCAACTTCACGTTGAATGCGCTTTAATTCGAATTGCATTGCATGACGCAACTTCAAATCAAGTGCACCCAGCGGTTCGTCCAAAAGAAGGGCTTTTGGCAAATTCACGAGTGCACGCGCCAGCGCAACTCGTTGTTGTTGTCCGCCAGAAAGTTGTGCGGGACGTCGTTGGGCGAAATCACTGAGATGCACAACGTCGAGCATTTCGCTTACTCGTTGCGAAACAGTTTCTTTCGGAAGTTTCTTCGAGCGCGGGCCAAAAGCGACGTTGTCGAAGACATTCATGTTGGGGAACAGCGCGTACTGCTGAAAGACCGTGTTGACATTGCGCTTATTCGGCGGAACTTGCGAAACATCAACGCCGTCTAAACGAATCGCGCCTTCAGTTGGTTGTTCAAAACCAGCGATCATGCGCAAGGTTGTGGTTTTTCCGCAACCAGACGGGCCGAGCATGGAAAAGAACTCGCCCTCATGAATGGAGAAATGAGCGTTATCGACCGCGACGAAATCGCCAAACGATTTGACCACGTGGTCAATCTCGATCACCGGAGCCCGGTTGCTCGCCGCGGCAGCGTTGATCTCGCTCAGTTCTCACCCCTTCCACTTCGTCCGGATTCGATGCGTGGTGCCTCCGGAGTACTTGGGGGTCATCCTAGTCAGACCAGCAATTCCCGCCCGAAAGAATGTCTTTTCGGTCTTTTTGACCGCGACGGGCTCGATCTTGAGTCGAACCGCTTGCGCTCGGGCGATTCATGGCGCACCATTCGCACGAGGTTTCATCTCAAGTGAGGTCATGAAATGGCGACGACATATCGGAATTACATCGGTGGCGAGTGGGTCAACGCAGTAGATGGGGCAACCGACGAGGTAGTGAACCCCGCTACAGGGCAAGTTATTGCCTCAGTTCCTGCAAGTGGAGCGGCCGACATTGCCGCGGCGGTTGATGCGGCAACCACTGCATTTTCCAGTTGGCGGCTCGCTACGCCGCGTATGCGCGCTGAGGCTCTGCTCGCTCTGGCTGATCGCATTGAAGAAAATCTCGATGACTTGAAAAGAATTGAAGGCGAGAACGTCGGCAAACCGCTTTCGATTATCGATTTTGAATTTGATTTAACGGTTGACAACTTGCGATTTTTCGCTGGCGCGGCGCGCACCATGGAAGCGCAAGCGGCCGGCGAATATATGGAAGGTCATACGTCGATGTTGCGGCGTGATCCGCTTGGCGTTGTCGCTGGTATTGCACCGTGGAACTATCCGCTGAACATGGCGATTTGGAAATTGGGCCCAGCGTTAGCAGCTGGCAACACCTTTATTTTGAAACCGTCGGAACTCACACCACTTACGGCGATTCGTTTAGCGGAACTGACTGAAGGAATTTTGCCCAACGGCGTCTTCAATGTTGTGACCGGCCAAGGTGAAACTGCAGGCGATGCCATTGTTCGTCATCCCGGCATTGCCATGTTGTCGCTTACTGGTGATGTTGCTACCGGCAAACTCATCGCACGCAACGCAGCCGATACGTTGAAACGAGTTCATCTTGAACTTGGTGGTAAGGCACCGGTTGTCGTGTTCGACGATGCTGATATCGAGTCACTAGTTGGTGTCTTAACCGAAACTGCTTATTACAACTCGGGACAAGATTGCACTGCACCTTGTCGCGTCATTGCCGGCCCGAAAGTTTTTGAAGACATTGTCGGTGGTTTGCAGTCGTCAGTTAGTGGCTTAATTACAGGCGATCCGTTTGAGGAAGCAACCAATATGGGCCCCGTTATTTCGGCTTCTCAGCGTGATCGAGTTGAAGGAATGGTGTCGCGTGCAGTTGCGGGTGGCGCCCGCGTTGTCACGGGTGGCCAGGTTTTGGATCGTCCCGGATATTTCTACGCTCCCACGGTTGTGGCTGATCCGGCGCAGGATTCGGAGTTAGTGCAACGAGAAGTATTTGGTCCGGTGATCAGCGTGCAACGTTTTGCCGATGAAGACCAAGCATTGGCATGGGCGAACGGTGTTGATTACGGATTAGCAGCTTCGGTATGGACTTCTGATGTTGGTCGTGCCATGCGCATGTCAAGTGCATTGATGTTCGGCACTGTTTGGGTAAACAACCACATTCCGATTATTTCGGAAATGCCGCATGGTGGTTTCAAAAACAGTGGTTATGGAAAAGACATGTCGCAATATGCGGTTGAGCATTACACCGAACTTAAGCACGTAATGATCAAACATTAGAAACGGAATTTCTGTGAGCACAATGACAACAGAAGTTCGCGGTCGCGTCTTGGTGATGCGTATGGAACGCGAACAAAAACGAAATGCAATTGATGTTCAATTGGCAGAAGAAATTGATGCCGCTCTTAATCAACTTGAAGATGATGAAAATCTTTGGGTCGGTGTATTAACCGGTTCACAAGGTGAGCGTCCCGTTTTTTCCGCCGGTACCGATATGCGTGCTGGAATTCACTCAACCGAACGCGGCGGGCAATACGGAATCATTCGTCGCCAACGAACGAAACCATTGATTGCCGCCGTTGAGGGTGCGGCCTTAGGTGGCGGGTTTGAAGTTGTTTTGAGTTGCGATCTTGTCGTTGCTTCTCAATCGGCCAGTTTCGGTTTGCCGGAAGTACGTCGCAGTTTGGTTCCTATTTGCGGCGGGTTATTTCGCGCGCCGAAAGCGTTACCGCGCAATATTGCGCGTGAGTTACTCCTGACTGGTGAACCCATTTCAGCGGAAAGAGCCGAACGCTTGGGATTAGTCAATCAACTTTGTGCAAGTGGTCAGGCCGAAAGCGAAGCATTGGCCTTGGCCGAAACCATTTGCTTGAACGGTCCGGTCGCTATTCGTGAAACCATGCGTTTCCTGCGAGAGTTAGACGCCGCTGACGAACAGTTGGGTTGGGCCGAGACCGTTCATTCTGAAGATGTCATTCGCACCGCGGCTGACACGCTCGAGGGCGTGAACGCCTTTTTTGAAAAGCGGGAGCCACGCTGGACTGGCCGTTAAAAGCATTGGGCGGTTTTTGATTACGCTCACAATTGGCCTAAGCCGCCGATGAGCGACAACATAGGCCCATAAGGGGGAACAGTGGACTTTGAAGAAACACCAGAAGAGGCCGCTTTTCGACAGGAATGTCGGGCATTTCTTTCGCAACACGCGAAATTGAAGGAACCGGGTGCGGCGCGCACCACGATGAGCACCATGGCCGAAGATGAAGCGGCCCATGTGCAGGCTTGCCGTGATTGGCAGCGCACAAAAGCTGAAAACGGTTGGGCGGGATTGACTTGGCCGGTTGAATTCGGTGGCCGTGGGTTATCCGGTCTTTTGCAAGGAATCTTTTTAGAAGAAGAACATAAATACGATTTGCCGGTCGGAATGTTTGCGCAAGCAACCGGCATGGTTGGTCCGTCAATCATCGTGCACGGAACTGAAGAACAGAAGAAGGAATTTCTCGAGCCGATTCTGCGTGGCGAACAAGTTTGGTGTCAGTTGTTTAGTGAACCCAACGCGGGCTCGGACTTAGCGGCATTACGCACGCGTGCTGAACTCGATGGCGATGAGTGGGTTGTAAACGGACAAAAGGTATGGACGTCATCGGCCCATGTTGCCGACTGGGGAATGTTGCTCGCTCGAACCGATTGGGATGCACCGAAACATCGCGGTATTTCCTACATGCTCGTTGACATGCGTTCTCCGGGCATTGAAGTTCGTCCCCTCAAACAAGCCACTGGTGGCGCTGAATTCAACGAAGTGTTCTTACAAGACGTGCGTATTCCCAAAGAAAATGTTTTGGGCGAAGTGAATGGTGGTTGGGCTGTTGCTATGACCACGCTTACTTCGGAACGCGCTGATATCGGTGCCGGCCATGGTGATGGTTTCGGCGGTGTATTGAAGTTGGCTCGTCGTTACGAAAAGACTGCCGATCCGGTAGTGCGTCAAAAGTTGGCGGCGCTTTATACCGATTATCAAATTTCGAAATACATGGGATTCCGTGCGCGTACCGCCGCCACCAAGGGAATTGCTCCCGGTCCTGAAGTTTCGGTAATGAAAATCGCAATTTCTAATCGTCTGGCGTTTCAAGGAGATCTCGTCGAAGAACTTATGGGCGCGGACGGAATGTTGTGGGGTTCCGATGCCATTGATGATGGTTATTGGCAAACCATGGTGTTTATGGGCCAGTGGATGGCTCGCATTGGTGGAGGAACCGAAGATGTGCAGCGCAACATCGTCGGTGAACGGGTACTGGGCTTGCCACGTGAGCCCGGAAACGACAGAAATACCCCATTCCGCGATCTTCCTCATTAGGAGGGAACATGTTCGATCCGTTTGTTGAAGGCTTTGCGGCCGACCCCTATCCGATTTACGCGATCGAACGAAACAACGAACCAATCCAACAGTTGCCGTTCGGTCCGTGGATGGTTTTCACCCACGCGGAGTCAGTGCGGGTGTTGCGCGATGTTTCGCTGAGCGTTGACATTCAAAAAGCCATTGAGATTTCTGGTTTTGATCCCCGCACGCGAGCGAAAATGCGGTCGGAAATTTTTCCCGACCGAGTGCCGCGCGAAGACACGTCGATACTCAATATCGATCCTCCCGATCACACTCGCCTGCGCAAATTAGTGAGCAGCGTTTTCACGCCGAAGCGCATTTCTGAATTGCGACCAGTCATTGAGCGAATCGTCGATGAGCATCTCGATGCCGTAGTAGCCCGTGCTCATGATGCCGGTTCACCAACGATCGAAATGGATTTGGTTTCCGATTTAGCGTTTCCGCTTCCGTTTCGAGTTATTTCCGAAATGCTTGGCATACCGGATGAAGATTCGGCGCAGATTCGCGAATGGTCACATACGTTGGTGCGAATTCTTGATTTCACCATTAGTCCGGAAGAACTTTATGACGCGGTAATCGCCGGCGAAAATATGCGTGATCACGTCACCGAAATTATTGCGTGGAAGCGAAAGAACCTCAGTGACGATTTATTAAGCGCCTTAATTGGTGCGGAAGATAATGGCGATGTTCTCAGCGATACGGAATTACTGGATCAGGTAACGCTGCTTTATATTGCCGGCCACGAAACCACAGTGAATTTAATTGGCAACGGTTTATGGTCGCTTTTAACGCACCGTGATCAACTCGAATTATTGCGTGATGATCCGAGTGTCGAAACAACGGCTATTGATGAACTATTGCGTTTCGATTCGCCGGTACAAATTTCTCGTCGTATTGCGTTGGAGGATATTGAAGTAGGGGGCCATCACATCCCAGCCGGGTCATTTGTTATGACGAGTTTGGGATCGGCCAATAGAGATCAAGCAGTTTTCGGCGCAAATGCTGATGAACTTGATTTACGTCGCAGTGATGCTTCGCGACATTTGTCCTTTGGTAGCGGTACGCATCATTGTTTGGGCGCGTCACTGGCCCGCCTTGAAGGTTTAGTGGCGTTGACATCTCTTATTCGTCGGTTCCCGAATCTCCAAGCACAATCCGATCCGAAATGGAACGGACGCTTAGTGCTGCGCGGTATGGATGCGCTAGCGCTGCAATTGAACTGATATTTCAGCGTTTTTTGGGTTTATCAAGCGCGTCATGTCGGGCCAACCATCGGCCCACAATTGGTTCCCACCATTTTCGCAGTTTGAAAAGGGGGATTGTCTTTAGTGGCTGTTTGGCAAATGACGGCAGGGGAACGTTTTCGATGAGTGTTTCCGCTAATCGTTCGCCAAGCCAAGGCATTAAAGCAACGCCAGTGCCATTGCAGCCGGTGGCAAACCAAATCGGACTGTCATTGCCGATGAATGTGCGCGCATCGAATCGATGCAATTTTCCAATATGCGCAAAACGATCGACAGTCATTCCCACATCGCCACCCCAGGAGTAATCGATTTTCACTCCGGCCAGTTGAGGGTGAATACGCAATAGCGAGGAATACAAATGATCGGCGGCTTCTTGCACAGTTGTGGGCTTTAATGATTTACGACCACCAAAGGCAATGCGATTGTCTGGAGTGCGACGCCAGTAGCGCAATAACACGCGCGAGTCGACCATCATTCGATTATTTGGAGAGATTTCGTTTAGTTGTTCGATCGGCAATTGTTCGGTGGCAATGATGAACGAACCGAGAGGTAACACACTTCGTTGTAATTCCGGAACGAGACTGTCGTTAGTAGCGTTAGTCGCCATAATAAGAGCGCGCGCTTTGATTGATCCGTTTTCGGTATCCACCTTGACGTGATTTTTTCCGTAATCAACGGAAAGGGCGCGTGTGTTCTCCACGATGACGGCGCCAGATGAAATAGCCGCATGTAATAAGCCAGCAAAGAATTTGGCAGGTTGCACCGAACCGGTTCGAGCGTAAAGCAACGCAGCTGGAAATTGATCACTGGCAATTTCATTCGCGAGTTCGTCTCGATCAAGAAAGCGAACGTCTTCACCGCATTGCTGATGATGTCGAGCAGC
>JBEGMF010000062.1:0-31073 GCA_041183205.1 Actinomycetota bacterium
GAAACCATGATCATCAACATGGGCCCGCAACATCCTTCAACCCATGGCGTATTGCGTTTGATGTTGGAACTACAAGGCGAAACGGTTCTGCGTTGTAAGCCCATCATTGGTTATTTGCATACCGGTATGGAACGTACCGGTGAAGATCTCACGTATTTGCAGGGTCCCACCAATGTGACCCGCATGGATTACGCATCACCGCTTTTCACCGAGTTGGCCTTTTCGCTAACGGTGGAAAAACTTTTGGAAATTGAAGTACCGGAACGTGCCGTTTGGATTCGGACATTGATGACAGAAATGAATCGCATTTCTTCGCATCTTTTGTTCATGGCTACGAACGGTATGGATCTCGGTGCGGTCTCGATGATGCTTTACGGCTGGCGTGAACGTGAAGAAGCATTGCGCTTCTTACAAGAAGTCACCGGCTTGCGCATGAATCACAATTACATCCGTCCCGGCGGCGTTGCTGCTGATTTACCCGACGGTTGGCGCGATGGCGTTTTGCGTTTGCTCGATATGTTGCCGGATCGTTTAGCGGAATACGACACACTTCTCACGCAACAGCCAATTTGGCGTGAGCGTTTACAAGGTGTTGGCGTTATTACGTCGGAAGAATGTTTAGCGTTAGGCGTCACTGGCCCCATCTTGCGTTCAACGGGTTACGCCTGGGATCTGCGTCGCGAAATGCCCTACTTAGCGTTCGATCAACTCGACTTTGATGTTGTTGTCGGTTCATACGGCGATTGCTTTGATCGCTATGCCATTCGTTTGGCCGAAATTCATGAATCAATGAAAATCGTGCGTCAATGTTTGGAAAAGATGCCGAAGGGTGACTATCGCATTCAAGATAAGAAAGTCACTCCGCCGCCGCGTGCACGTATCGACGAGTCGATGGAAGCACTTATTCACCATTTCAAGATTTTCACCGAAGGCTTCAAAGTTCCGGAAGGTGAGGCGTACGTTCCGATCGAATCGCCACGCGGTGAATTGGGTTGCTACATCGTGAGCGATGGTTCTTCTACGCCGTACCGCATGCATGTTCGTGCACCAAGTTTTGTGAATCTACAAAGCCTTCCGCATTTGATGCATGGAAGTTTGGTTGCTGATGCGGTCGCCATTATTTCTTCGGTAGATCCGATTCTCGGGGAGGTCGATCGCTAATGGCGCGCTTATCTCCCGACAATGTTGTCTTGGCCAAGGAAATCATTAGCCGTTATCCGTTGCCGAAGTCAGCGCTTATTCCGCTTTGTCATCTTGCTCAAGAACAAGATGGGTACCTCACTGAAGAAGCAATGGCTCATATTGCCGAACTCGTAAACGTAACCCCGGCCGAAGTTTTAGGTACGGCTTCGTTTTACGAAATGTTCAAAATGGAACCGGTTGGCAAGTACATGATCAACATCTGTACCAACATCGCTTGCCAATTAATGGGTGGCGAGGAATTGCTTGCCCATGCCGAAGACAAACTCGGTATTCGCCCTGGGCAAACAACTTCCGATGGCTTGTTCACCATCGAAGATGTGGAGTGCATCGCCGCTTGCACGGAAGCACCGTGTTTGCAGGTGAACTATCGCTACGAACATCGCATTTCTAACGAGCAATTCGATCAATTAATCGACGATCTTCGTTCTGGAAAGCGCTCGGATATTCCAGAGCATGGAACGTTGGCCCGTATTCGCCAACATATTCCTGAAGATCGCCGCGCTGGTTCTGTATTGCCAACCGATTCTGCAGCACCGGTTTGGATTGGCGCCGAGGAGTCGAGCAATGGCTGAGATACCCAAGATCATTACGTCTCGATTCGATTACGAAGATTCGTATTCAATTGCTCGTTACGAAGCAACTGGTGGTTATGCCGCTTTGAAGAAGGCGTTGAAGATGACGCCCGACGCTGTTGGTGAAGAAGTGAAGTCAGCGAGCCTTTTGGGTCGCGGCGGCGCGGGATTCCCAGCCGGAACGAAGTGGGGATTAGCCCCGGCCAATGTTTGGCCGCGATATCTCGTCGTAAACGGCGACGAATCAGAACCCGGAACTTATAAAGATCGTCTTTTAATGGAGCGCGATCCGCACCAACTTATTGAAGGTGTGTTGTTGGCTTGTTATGCCATTGGTTGCGGCCAAGCGTTTCTTTATGTGCGCGGTGAAATGGCCTTAGCCCAAGAACGTATTGCTGCAGCATTAAACGAGGCGTATGCCGCGGGTTATGTCGGCAAAAACATTCTCGGAACAAACTTCTCGGTTGACGTCGTTCTTACTTGGGGTGCCGGCGCTTACATCGTTGGTGAAGAAACCGCGCTTATTGAAAGTCTTGAAGGCAATCGCGGTATGCCCCGCTTGAAGCCCCCGTTCTTCCCGGCGGCCAAGGGTTTGTACATGCAACCCACGATCGTGAACAACGTGGAAACGCTTTCCAATCTTCCGTGGATTGTGCAAAACGGAGGCGAAGCATTTGCGGCGCTCGGTGCTGAAGCTTCACGCGGCACGCGCATGTTCGCCGTTTCGGGTCATGTGAAGAACCCGGGCGTTTTTGAAGTTGAGTACGGCACCACGACATTCCGCGATCTCATTTACGGACATGCCGGCGGCATTTTGGGTGATCGCGAATTGAAAGCGTTTATTCCCGGTGGCGCGTCGGCACCATGGTTCTACGGTGAACATCTCGATATTCCTTTAGAAAAGGGAACCGTTGATCGCGCCGGATCCATGCTTGGTTCGGGTGCAGTTGTGGTTATGGATGAAACGACCGACGCCGTGAAAGCCTGTTTGCGCGTTGTTCGCTTCTTCGCTCGTGAATCATGCGGCAAATGCACACCATGTCGTGAAGGCACGAATTGGCTCGAGAAAATCTTGCAGCGAATTCAAGATGGTTACGGCCGTCTGTCAGATCTTGAACTTTTGATGGACGTTTCCGACAACATTTCGCCCGGAATCGCATGGCCGCCCAAGCAAACAACAATTTGTCCGTTGGGCCCATCAGCGGTATCACCGATTGCATCGGCGTTACAGCGTTTCCGTCCCGAGTTTGAAGCCAAGATTGCCATGGCCGAACAAAATCGTCAGTCCGTTCCCGTTGCGTTCCCTAAGGCTGCGTCACATGCCTGAATCTGAAGTTTCTGCACCCGACGGCGTAGCCGTAGAAATCAACGGCGTTGAGATTGTTGCTCAGCGCGGTGAACTTCTCATTGATGCCGCCGAACGCGCCGGCACGTACATTCCGCGTTTCTGTTATCACGAACGTATGAAGCCGGTCGGCATGTGCCGCATGTGCTTAGTAGAAGTTGATACTGGTCGTGGCCCGGCTTTGCAGCCCAGTTGCATGATCGAATGCACACCGGGAATGAAAGTTGATACCGAATCGGAGATCACCAAAAAAGCACAAGACGGTGTGCTCGAATTTCTCTTAGCCAACCATCCGCTTGATTGTCCTGTTTGCGATAAGGGCGGCGAATGTCCGTTACAAGACCAAACAATGGCTTACGGTCCGGGCGAATCGCGGTTCGTGGAAGAGAAACGCCATAAGGAAAAGCCAATTCCGATTAGTAATTTGGTTCTTCTTGATCGTGAGCGTTGCATCCTTTGTGATCGCTGTACGCGTTTTGCCAGCGATGTTGCGGGCGATCCGTTAATTCATTTCATTCATCGCGGAAATAACACCGAAGTCAACACGTTCCCCGATCAACCGTTCGCTTCGTACTTCAGCGGCAACACCGTTCAAATTTGTCCAGTGGGTGCGCTGACCGCCACGACGTATCGCTTTAAAGCGCGTCCGTGGGATTTAGAAACAACAGAATCAACCTGTCAGACCTGTTCGGTGGGTTGTCGTATTTCTATCGATTCATCACGCGATGAGGTTCAACGTTTTTCTGGTGTTGATATTGATCCCGTTAACTGGGGTTGGTTATGCGATAAGGGCCGTTTCGGCAGCCAAGCTATTAATTCGCCTGACCGCTTAAGCGAACCGCTCATGCGTCAAGGCAGTGAACTCGAACCGACGAAATGGTCTTCGGCATTGTCGAAAGCCGCATCGCTTTTGCAAAACGCGACACCGCAAACCATTGGTGTGATCGGCGGCGCTCGTCTTACCAACGAAGATCAATATGCCTATGCCAAGTTATTTAAAGGTGTTTTGGGCACCGACAACGTTGATGCTCAACTAGGCGACGGATTGCCGGCCTCAATTGTTTTGGGATTGCCGCGCGCCACCATCGACGAGGTTTGCGAACCCAAGGGAACCATTTTGTTAATGGGTCCCGATATCAAAGAAGAACTTCCTGTTCTTTTCTTGCGTTTACGTCATGCGGTGGTGGAAGACAAAGCGAAGATTGTCGAAATTTCGCCGCGTAGCACGGGCGTAAGTTCTCTTGCGGCTGTTTCATTGCATCCGCGACCGGGCGAAACCGGCGAATTAGTGCGGGCGTTATTTGCCAGCGCTGATGGCAATCGCGAAGTGGCCGGTGTTGATGCCGAAACGATTACGCGTGCCCGCGCCTTACTGGCAGAACAAGAACTCAAAGTAGTTGTTGGTCGTGCCTCGGTAGCGGAACGTTCCGATGTCGTAGCCGATGCCATCACCGAAGTGCGCCGCGCACGTCCCGAAGCACGCTTCCTTTCTGCATTACGCCGCAGCAATGTGCATGGCGCGTTAGATATGGGATTAAGTCCAGGTCTGTTGCCTGGTCGCGTCACCATTGAAGAAGGTCGCGAATGGTACGGCGATGTTTGGTCAACAATGCCGGCACAAAGTGGACTTGATTGCGAAGGAATTTTGCGAGCGGCTGCTGATGGTCGCATTGATGTTTTGGTGTTACTGGGCGCCGATCCATTAAGCGATTTCCCTGATCGTTCATTGGCCGAACGCGGTCTTGCTGGTGCTCGTGCGGTTATTTCGATTGATACGTTGTTGAACGCATCATCGAAGCGGGCCGATGTTGTTCTGGCCGCCGCAGGATTTGCTGAAAAATTCGGCACCACCACCAATATTGAAGGTCGGGTGAGCGCACTTTCACAGCGAGTAACTCCGCCGGGAACAGCGCGTGCCGATTGGATGATTGCCACCGATATTGCCGCTCGTTTGTCGGCTGATCTTGGTTTCACCACTGTTGAAGATGTCGTGGCGGAAATTTCTTATGTCGCTCCGTCGCATCTCGCTTTGGATCAAGCCTTAGCGGAAGATTTTGAAGATGGCGTGTTGTTGCCGCTCGATGTTGTTGTTGTCACCGATGAACTTGATGTGATCGAAGAAGAAGTAGTGGTCACCGATGGTTCAGCAGAAGTTGATGTCACGGTCGACGTCGAAGTTGAGAGTGAAGAGGCCGAGGAGTTATTGCCGGTTTCGGAACTTGGCGACGACACCGAAGGCTCATTGCCGGAGTTCGTGAAGTTTGTTGACGCTCCGCCCGTGCCGGTTCAGCCGGTTGATGCCTATGCATTCCGTCTAATTGCGACCCGTCGCCTTTATGACCAGGGAACAAACGTGCAAGCCGCACCAATGTTGTCAGGCTTAGCGTCGGGTTCGTCACTGCGCCTCAACCCATGGGAATTTGATCGCTTGGGTGTGGCCAGTGGTGGACGCGCCATTGTTCGAAATGGCCAATCCAGCGTCACTGTCATGGTGGTTAGCGATCCAGGCGTTCCGCGCGGTGTTGCGTCCATGATCGTGAATCAGGCTGATGGTCGTGTGTCAGACCTCATCAATCTGGATGACACGATTGTCCAAGTACAGGTTGAGTCTGCGTAATGATCAAGGGAATGGAAACGGGGGGTGAGATTCGATGATTGGTGGTGATCCGCTATTAGCCGGCAACGTTGATCTTGCCGTTGTCCTCATCGTTTTGTTGAAAGTCGTCATCGTGTTTGCCTTTTTGTTGGTGGCCACGATGTTGATGATTTGGTTTGAGCGCAAAGTTGTAGGCGATCTGCAGAACCGAGTGGGACCAAACACCGCCGGTCCTTTCGGCATTTTGCAAACCTTGGCTGACGGCATCAAGTTCTTCTTCAAAGAAGATTTGATTCCCGACAAAGCCGAGCGACGCGTCTTCATCTTGGCGCCGATTCTCACAGTGGTTCCAGCGTTTTTGTTGTTCTCTATCGTTCCGTTTGGTGGCGATTTCAATGGCGGCCACGACGGCAGCGTTGAACTTTTCGGTAAGACGACTTACTTGCAACTTGCCAATCCGCCGATCGGAATTCTTTTTGCTTTAGCCATGTCGTCCCTCGCTGTTTATGGCGTGATGCTTGCCGGTTGGTCATCAGGATCGAAGTATCCATTGCTCGGTTCGGTACGCGCGTCGGCGCAAATGGTTTCGTATGAAGCGGCTTTAGGTTTGTCTGTTTGTGCCGTGGTGTTAACCAACGGAACTCTCAGCACACATCAAATGGTGGTTGATCAAGCCGGAAATGGTTGGGGCGGATTCGTTCCCAACTGGAATTTGCTCATCGCCGGCTTCATTCCTTTTGTTGTTTTCTTATTGGCAAGTCAAGCGGAACTGAATCGCCCACCGTTCGACTTGGTCGAAGCGGAACAAGAGTTAGTCGGCAGTTACCACACCGAATATTCATCGATTCGTTTCGCTTTGTTCTTCGTTGCCGAGTTCATGAACTCAGTCACGATGGCCGCGTTAATCGTTACGTTGTTCTTAGGTGGACCGGCTGGTCCCGCACCGATTGGTCCGGGCTGGTTATGGGGCGTGTTCTGGTTCTTGTTGAAAATGCTCGTCTTCCTTTTCGGATTCGTTTGGGTGCGCGGCACATTGCCCCGTGTTCGTTACGACCAACTCATGGACTTAGGTTGGAAAGTTCTTATTCCGCTTTCATTGGGTTGGCTTTTGGTTTTGGCAACTTTCTGGGTTGCCCGCGATCAAGGTTGGAACGGTTTCATCACCATTGGAATCGCCGCCGTCATTGGTCTTATTGGATACGGCTTATTGAAAGCCGCTAGCGCTACGTCGCGGGCGCGTCGATTAGAAGGGGCGGTCGACTAATGGGTTACCTCGGTGGCTTTTTGGTTTCGCTGCGCCAGATCGGCAAGAAGCAGCGTGTAACCACGCAATATCCAAAAGAAAAAGCACCCAAGCCGTTACGAGTGCATGGACGTCACGTTCTCAATCGTTATGAGGACGGAATGGAAAAGTGCATCGGTTGCGAACTTTGTGCCGGTGTTTGTCCCGCTCGTTGTATTTACGTGCGTGGCGCGGACAATCCGCCCGACGCGCCGGTTTCACCCGGCGAGCGTTATGGCTATGTCTACGAGATCAATTACTTGCGTTGTATTCATTGTGATCTTTGCGTCGAAGCCTGTCCCACCGAGGCCATTACCGAATCAAAGATGTTCGAGTTCTCATTCACCTCGCGCGCCGATGCGATTTACACCAAAGAAGAATTAGTCGTTGGTGAAGATGGCATGCCCAAGCGTTTGCCTTGGGAAGACTGGCGACCCGGTGAAGATTTGAATACCTCGGCGTGGATGCGCGCCACTGCACCATCGGGTTCGGCTGAATTTGAAGGTGTGGTTGGTTGGTCCGGCGAACTTGGTTACGGAATTCGCGCACCGGAAGGCGACCAAGAAACAAAGGACGCCATCACAAAATCACATGCCGGTCACGGAGATCACCACGGTGATCATCACGACGACCACGACGATCATGGTGGTGGCCACTAATGGAAACGACCGTCTTTTTCATTTGTGCTCTTGTGGTGCTGGCCGGCGGAATTGGTGTTGTCGTTTCGCGCAACCCCGTGCATTCAGCATTGAGTTTGATCGCCACCTTATTTGGTATGGCGGTTCTCTTTTTAAATCTCGGCGCGCAACTCTTAGCGGTTGTGCAAGTGATCGTTTATACCGGCGCCATCGTCGTACTTATTTTGTTCGTGATGATGTTGTTAGGTGTTGATCGCGAAGAAGATTTGGAAACTGAACCATTAAAGGGACAGCGACTTCTCGCCATCCTCGTTGGTCTTTTCATGGTCGGAATTGTCACCGCCATCGTCATGATTGGTGGCGTTGACGCAGTTTCGGGTGCGAAAGCAGTGACGGCTCCTCTAGCCGAAGGTGCGGAAAACATCGCACAAATCGGACGTCAACTTTTCACTAACTATGTCTTTGCTTTGGAAATCACTGCTGGTCTTCTCACCATTGCGGTGGTTGGCGCAGTGATCTTGGCTCGCCGTCCAAAAGATTTGCAGCCACTTCCTGAGCCTGAGTCCATGACTGATATGGGCGATGATCCACTTACAACTGTGCAGGAGGGTCACTAATGAGCGACGGTGTCCTTTCTGCTCACCTCATTCTTTCGGTGATTTTGTTTGCGATCGGCGGAATCGGTCTGCTCGTTCGTCGTAATCCATTGATCATGATCATGTGCGTTGAATTGATGTTGAACGCCGTGAACCTGTCCTTCGTAACTTTTGGACGCATGCTCGATGACGTCGCCGGGCAAGTAATCGTCTTTTTCGTTCTCGTGGTGGCCGCCGCCGAAGTTGTGGTTGGCCTCGGTCTTGTTGTTGCTATGGCTCGTCGTAAGCCAGGCGCAACGGCTGATGATCTTCAGGCGTTGAGGGGTTAAACCATGGTTGAACTGGTTTGGCTTATCCCCGCGCTCCCGTTAGCAGGCTTTCTGCTGCTCGTCTTCTTTGGCAAGCGCATTGGTGAACCGCTCTCGGGTTGGATCGGCACCGCTGCGGTTGCCCTTTCGTTTGTTGTAACGGCCATCGTCTTTGTTGGTTTGTGGAACAAGCCTGAGCACACGTATTCGCTTGAGCTTTTTGAGTGGATTCCGGCAGGTGACTTTTCGGTCAACATCGGATTCCTTCTCGATCCGCTTTCAATGGCGATGATTTCGTTCATCACCTTTATTGCCTCGCTTATTCATTTGTATTCCATCGAATACATGCACGGTGATGATCGCTATCCGCGCTTTTTCACCTATCTCAACTTGTTTGTGTTCTCGATGCTGATCTTGGTGTTGGGTGACAACTTGGTGATGACCTTCCTTGGTTGGGAAGGCGTCGGCGTCTGTTCATACTTCTTGATTTCGTTCTGGTTTGAAAAGGACGAAAACGCCCGTGCCGGTAAGAAAGCCTTCATCACTAACCGTGTTGGTGACTGGGGCTTCATGATCGCAATTTTCATGACGTTCTTCGTTTTCGGAACGGTTACCTACTCCGAGTTCCTGCCGCTCTCATCGGGATTGGCTCAAACCACTGCCACCTTTATTGCGGTAATGCTCTTCATCGGTGCGATTGGTAAATCGGCACAGATACCGCTGTTCATTTGGTTGCCCGACGCAATGGCTGGTCCGACTCCAGTCTCGGCGTTAATTCACGCCGCCACCATGGTCACCGCTGGCATCTATTTGATGGTGCGTGTCAATCCGATCATTGCTGCTTCCGCTGAATGGCTGCCATGGTTGATTGCCATTGTTGGTATTGCCACTGCGTTTTTGGCCGCCACGATTGCGTTGGCGCAAAACGACATTAAGAAAGTATTGGCCTACTCAACGGTTTCGCAGTTGGGTTACATGTTCTTAGCGATTGGTGTCGGTGGTTACACCGCCGCCATCTTCCACGTCATTACACACGCATTCTTTAAAGCCTTGTTATTCCTCGGCGCCGGCTCCGTCATTCATGGAATGCATGAAGAACAAGACATGCGTCGCATGGGTGCATTACGCAAACTCATGCCCGTCACGGCAATCACCTTCATCATTGGCTGGTTGGCCATTGCCGGTGTTCCGCCCTTCTCCGGTTTTTGGTCGAAGGATGAAATCCTGGCGTATGCATTGGCCAAGAGCCCGATCCTTTACGTGCTTGGTTTAATCACTGCACTTCTCACGGCGTTCTACATGAGCCGTCTCGTCTTCCGTGTGTTTTATGGTGATGCTCGTTGGGGAGAATCAGCCGAAAAAGAAGTTGAAAACCTCAACGAACACGACACTGAGACCGCTGCCGAAGTTGCTCATGATGAAGCGCATGCGGCTCATTCGCATCACCCCCATGAATCAAAGTGGAAGATGTTGGTGCCGCTCGTTGTCTTGGCGTTCTTCTCAGCAGTGGCCGGTGTGCTCAACCTTCCGTTCTCGCATAGCACCGAATTTTTGAATACCTGGTTAGAGCCCGTTGTTGGTGCGAACGAAGCCTCACTCAATTTGAGTGGAGCGAAACTGACATTTGAATTGGCGCTTTCCACCATCATCGCTATTGCGGGCATCGTGGCCGCCTACTTCGTTTATCTCAAGAACAAACTCGACGCTCGTCTTATTGAACTTCCGTTCTTTGCCAACGGTTGGTACATCGATAAAGGCATTTCCGATTTTGTTGGCGGCCTCGGCCAAAAGGGTTTCGAACTCATTGCTGCATTCGACCGAGTTGTCATTGACGGAGCCGTTAATGGAATCGGTCGGGCAACACGCGGCGGTGCGGCTCGGTTACGCACTATTCAAAATGGCTACGTGCGCTGGTACGCACTCATGATCGCGTTGGGAACAGTTTTGGTACTTGTCTTCGTACTTTCGCAGGTGAGCTTCTCATGACAACGTCACTGCTCGCTTCTGCATCACCATCGTTCCCGATTCTGCCGGCGTTAGTTTTCACGCCGATGATCGGTGCGGCGATTATCGCTTTGTTACCGCGTACACGTCCTGAACTTTCACGTCAGATCGCAATTTTGTCGTCGATCTTGACGGGCATCTTCAGCATCGTCGTCTTGGTGAAATTCCAAACAAGTGATGACGGTTTCCAATTTGTCGTCACACAAATGTGGGTGAAGGCCCTCGACATCAAATTCATTCTGGGTGTCGACGGTGTTTCGCTTTTCTTGGTTGTCTTAACCGGCATTTTGTTCCCGATCGCGCTATTTGCGGCAAAACCAGAACACGATCCCAAGGGTTATTACGGATGGCTCACATTATTGATGGGCGGATGTATGGGCGCGTTCTTAGCGCTCGACTTATTCCTCTTCTTCTTAATGTTTGAAATCACCTTGGTGCCGCTTTACATGTTGATCGGCAAGTGGGGTCATGGACGCCGCGTATACGCCGCAACCAAGTTCTTCCTCTACACAATGTTGGGATCAGCCTTCATGCTGGTTTCAATTGTGAGTTTGGCCGTGTTGGCCAAAGCGGGTGATGGCGGTGCCATTACGTTCGACTTCACCAAGATCATTGCCTCCGACAATCTCGCCGTAAGCACCGGACGATGGTTGTTCTTGGGTATGGCGATTGCGTTCGCGGTGAAAGTTCCATCGTTCCCGTTCCATACGTGGTTGCCGGATGCGCATACCGAAGCGCCTACCGCTGGCTCCATCGACTTGGCCGGTATTTTGTTGAAACTCGGCACCTACGGTTTCCTTCGTTTCGGTTTGGAACTTTTCCCGGAAGCGACGGTGTGGTTTGCACCGGTGATGATCACGTTGGGAACGATCGGCGTCGTCTATGGCGGCATCGTGGCGGCGATGCAGAAGAATCTCAAACGATTAGTGGCTTACTCATCGGTGGCCCATATGGGCTTCGCCATCATGGGCTTGTTCGCATTGAACAATGAAGGCGTTGAAGGTTCAGTGCTGCAAATGGTGAATCACGGTATTTCCACCGGCGCATTGTTCATCTTGTTGGGCTTCCTTTACAGCCGTCGTCACACGTATGAAATTTCAAGTCTTAAGGGCATTGCCAAAGTGGCGCCCGTTTTTGCCGGCATCTTTACCGTGGTGATGTTGTCGTCAATTGGTGTGCCGGGCTTGAACGGATTCGTTGGCGAATTCCTCGTTCTTTTGGGCACGTTTATGGCGCATCGTTGGTGGGCCGTTATTGCCGCTGTCGGCGTGATTATCGCTGCGCTCTATTTGTTGTGGGCGTACCAACGGGTGTTTACCGGCGAGCCGGATGAAGAAAACAAAAACTTCCCCGATCTGCGTACATCAGAGAAGTTGGCGATTCTCCCGCTGTTGGCTCTCATTGTGTTCTTAGGTGTCTATCCGAAACCAATGATCGATCGCATCGAGCCGTCGGTGAACCGAATTCTCACGCGTATGGATCAGCAAGTTGATTCGTATGAGAAACCTTCAACCCAGAAGGGCAGTGAACTCGGCGAAATCACTGTTGAAGTTAAAGGGGAGGGTGGTCACTGATGTTGTTAGCGCAGACCTCTTCTCTCGTGGATACCACGAACGCTTCAACAACCGATGTGGTGAAACTTGCCGGCCCATCAATTGATTGGTTGGCCCTGTTACCGCTGCTTATTTTGTTAGTGGGCGGAATTCTGATTCTTACGTTCTCTTCGTTTTTGAAGTCACGTGCACCGCGCGGAATTTACGCCTGGATCACTGTTGCACTTGGTGTTGCCGCGGCCGTAAGTGTTGCTCCGGTGTGGGCGCGTGTTCAGAATTGGCCGCAACTTTTGTGGTTCACTACCGACCACGAACAAGCGGGCGCATTTACTACCGCCGGTGGTGCCGTTGGTATTGATGGCTTCGGACTTTTTGTCACCGTTGTTCTTTGTGTCGGCGTTGTCTTAGGTGCGCTTTTAGCGGAAGCGTATTTACGTCGTGAAGATATGGACGGACCGGAGTATTACGTCCTCTTGCTGTTATCAGCGGCTGGCGGCGTGATCATGGCCATGTCCAACGATCTCATCGTTTTGTTTATTGGTTTAGAAACGCTTTCGATTGCCGTGTACGTCATGGCGGGAATGCACTTACGTCGTATGCAATCGCAAGAGAGCGGTCTGAAATATTTCATTCTGGGCGCATTCTCTTCGGCGTTTTTGCTTTACGGCATCGCCATGATTTACGGCGGAACCGGTTCGACCAACTTCACTGACATCAAAGATTTCATGGCGGTGCAAGTTCCAATTTCCAACGGATTCCTTTTATTAGGTATCGCATTGATTTTGGTTGGGCTTGGTTTCAAGATGGCGGCCGTTCCGTTCCATGCTTGGAGCCCCGATGTTTATGACGGCGCGCCCACTCCGGCAGTGGCCTGGATGGCTTCTGGTGTGAAAGCAGCTGCGGCGGCCGGCCTCATCCGCGTTTTTGTTCTGACCTTCTCGAACTACGCCGGAACGTGGAAGCCGATCGTTTATACGTTGGCCATTTTGTCGATGGTTATCGGTGCCGCGCTGGCCGTGGTGCAGAGCAACGTGAAACGCATGTTGGCCTATTCATCAATTAGCCATGCCGGATTTATTCTCATGGCGGTTGAATCCAATTCAACAGAAGGCACTGCGGCGGTGTTGTTCTACATCGCCATTTACACCTTTATGGTGGCTGGCTCGTTCGGCATTGCCACATTGGTGGGGCGCAAGGGCGACGGACACCATCAACTCGCCGACTACAAGGGATTGGGACGTACCAACCCGTTCTTGGCTGTTTCCTTCATGATTTTGTTGCTGGCCCAGGCCGGTGTTCCCTTTACTGCCGGCTTTTTCGCCAAGTTCTATGCGATTACCTCGGCGGTCAATGCTCATGCCACGCCCTTGGCCATCGTGGCCATGGTTTCGGCGGTTATTTCCGCCTTTTTGTACCTGCGCATCATTGTGGCGATGTTCATGTCCGGTGGCGATGACGGCGATGATGGCCCCGTGCCGGACCGCTCAACCCATATTCGAGTGCCATTCGCAGCCGGTTTGGCGCTTACGCTGTGCGTTCTCGCCACGGTGGGCTTCGGGCTTTTCCCAGATCTTCTGGTCAAACCGTCGAATGACGGCAAGCCAGTCGTAGTGCAGTTTGATCGGAACCAGGGCGCTGCCCTCGGATCCACCACGACGGGGCAATAGTCCCGCAAGATTTACCCAAAGTGTTTTCTGAACAAGGATTTCATGACGTGTTTGGCCCTTCTGTAGTGTCCGGAAGCAATGACTGAGTATTCCGATTTCGTTCGTCAGTATCTGACGGTCGCGATTTTCGCGGGCGTCGGTTTTGGCTTGGGCGCGGGCTTGTTGGCGCTGGGAAAGATCTTCCGTCCTAACCGTCCCCAAGAACAGAAATATCTCACCTACGAATCCGGTGTTGATCCGGTGGGTACGGGTTGGTCACAAAGCCAAATTCGTTACTACATCTACGCGCTTCTTTTTGTTTTGTTTGATGTTGAAGCCGTCTTTATTTTTCCGTGGGCCACGCGTTTAGAAACGTATGGAACGTTTGGTCTTATTGAAATGTTGATCTTCGTGGCGATCTTGGCCCTTGGTCTCTTATACGCCTGGCGCAAGAAGGTATTGAAATGGGCTTAGTCGAAAGCGGCAAGTTGCCAAAACCTTTGGCCAAACTGCTCAACATCTCGCGCAAATATTCAATTTGGGCCTATCAATGGGGCTTGGCTTGTTGCGCGATTGAAATGGGTGCGGCGTTTGCATCGCCTCGTTATGACGTCATGCGACTCGGAGTTATTCCGTTTCCGGCTAGTCCGCGTCAAGCCGATCTAGTTGTTATCGCCGGAACGGTTACCGACAAATTGGCACCGGCAGTTGTACGTCTTTACGAACAAATGCCTGATCCCAAATACGTCATCTCCATGGGATCTTGCGCTAACTGTGGCGGTCCTTACTGGGATTCATACTCAGTAACAAAGGGCGTTGATCAACTAATTCCAGTTGATGTGTATGTGCCGGGTTGTCCGCCACGTCCCGAAGCTTTGCTTGAGGGAATCATCCTTTTACAAGAGCGCATTGCCCACGAGGACATGGCCGAGCGTTGGAAGGGTGAGCCAATTGTCGTCAGCTGATACTGAAACGGCCGAAGCACCGGCAATTGATGAAGTTCGTAATGACGTGCTTGCCGCGTTTAGCGCGCGTCTAGGTGACGGCATTGTTGGTTCACATATTCAACCTGGTCATGATCTTTGGATTCGCGTTTCACGCGATTCATGGGTCGCCACTGCCGAAGCCGCAAAGCAACTCGGTTACACATTCTTTGATTTCCTTTCGGCTATCGATTGGATGCCATCGCCCTTTGGTCGCGATATGGATGCACAGGAAGACATCGTTGTTTCCGGTGCTCAAGCAAAAGAACCGCAACCAATGATGCAGGGTTATGCCGGTGGTGAAACTCGTTTCCAAGTTTTGGCTCGTTTGTATTCCATCAACGCCAAGATGGGTGTCACCTTTAAAGCCGATCTTCCCGATAGCGATCTTTCTATTGCGACATGGTCGAATACTTTCGCCGGTGCCAATTGGCATGAGCGTGAAGCGAAGGAAATGTTTGGCATCAACTTTGTTGGTCATCCCAATTTGATCAACATGTATTTGCCGACCGATTTCCAAGGTCATCCACTGCGCAAAGACTTCCCGCTTTTGGCTCGTCGTGTGCGTCCGTGGCCGGGAATTGTTGATGTCGAACCAATGCCTGGTGTTGGCGATGATGAGGAAGGAGAGGGCGAATGACCACAATCGATGAACCTCAATCAGTTGCTGACTTAGCCGCGAGCGCAACTGACAATCGCGTCAACCTTGATTTTGAAACTGAGGGCATGACTCTCAACATGGGTCCGCAGCATCCGGCCACCCATGGCACGTTACGTATCGTCGCCAAACTCGATGGTGAACAAGTTGTTTCCGCCGAACCAGTTTGCGGTTACATGCACCGCGGCTACGAAAAACTCACCGAAGTTCGTACCTATCCGCAAATCAATGCGCTCATTAACCGCATTGACTGGTTAGGAAGTTTTGCCAACGAAGTTCCATTTATTTTGGCGGCAGAACGGTTAATGGGTGTTGAAGCACCACCGCGTGCGCAATGGATTCGCACAATTCTTTTTGAAATGTCGCGCGTCGCCAATATTTCTTTGTTCCTCGGCGACTTTGGTTTGCAACTTGGCGGTATGACCGCAGGTTTCTACGCCTTCCGCGATCGTGAATGGGTACTTAACCAAATCGAAGCCGTAACGGGTGGTCGTTTCCATCCAAACTTCGATCGCATTGGTGGATTGAAAGACGATCTCCCGAAGGGTTGGATCGCCGATACCCATGTCGCGATGGATCGTCTCTTAGCGTTTTGCGATGAGATGGAAGATCTCTTAGTCGGCAACGAAATTTTCCAATCACGTACTCGCGGTATCGGAGTTATTCCCGGAGACATCGCGCTTTCGTACGGATTATCTGGTGCCAACTTGCGTGCATCGGGTGTCGATTGGGACTTACGTCGTGATGGATGTCCTGAAGGTTTGGTCTACGACAAAGTTGACTGGAAAGTTTGGACACATCCCGACGGCGATTGTTTCGCCCGTACTTGGGTGCGCTTACAAGAAACGCGTGAAGCGGCAAAGATTGTGAAGCAACTTTTGGACACCATTCCTTCGGGACCAGTGATGGCCAAAGTTCCCCGCATCATCAAAGTGCCCGAAGGCGAAGCGTATGTGGCCTGCGAAAACCCGTTAGGGGAGATGGGTTACTACGTCGTTTCGAAGGGTGACTTAGTTCCGTTCCGGGTAAAGATTCGCTCGGCGTCGTTCAACAATATTTCTGTAATTCCGTGGGTTGCTCGGGGCGCGTATGTGCCGGATCTCATTTCGATCCTCGGAAGTTTGTATTTCATCTTGGGGGACATCGATCGATGAGCCTTCTGTTTGCTGCTTTTGATCCGCCTTATTGGTTGGCGACCGTCATCAAAGTTTTGGTGATTAGTGCTGTCGTTCCCACCACGGCGTTAATTCTCGGCATGGTCTTTTTGTTCAAGATCATGTCGTGGATGCAAAGTCGTCTTGGTCCGCAAGAAGCCGGACCGCGCGGCACCTTGCAACTTTTGGCTGACGGCGTGAAGTTCTTACAAAAAGAAGACATTGCTCCGAATGGCGCCGATCGCTGGGTGTTCAAAGTTGCACCGTTAGTGGTGTTGGCCTCGACGTTGTTGTTGTACGTCGCATTGCCGGCATCGATGCATCTGGTTGTTGAAGATCTTGACGTTGGTGTCTATTACGTCTTAGCGGTTTCATCGCTTTCGGTCATCGGTGTGTTGATGGCCGGTTGGGCTTCGGCCAACAAGTACTCACTTATGGGTGGTCTGCGCGCGGCTGGTCAGTTAATTGCGTACGAATTGCCGATGGTGTTGGCCGTCATTGGTGTTGTCATCCAAGCCGGAACACTGAGCCTTAACGGCATTGTCTTGGCGCAAAACGATGGAACAATTTTTGGCTGGGGCGGAATTGGTTTTCCTTACATCCTCACGCAGTTCTTAGGTTTCATTATTTTCATCGCCGCGGTTCAAGCGGAACTCACACAGCCGCCATTCGATATGCCTGTGGCTGAATCAGAAATCGTTTCGGGTTATCAAGTTGAATACACCGGCTTCCGTTTCTTGATCTTCTTCTTGGCCGAATTCGCAACGGCATTCGTTTTCGCCGGTATTGCCGCAGTGTTGTTCTTGGGCGGCTGGGCCGTTCCGTGGCTCGATGCTTCAAGCGATTGGTATTACGTCTTAGGACCAATCGTGTTGTTCGCCAAGGTGATGTTGGTTTCCTTCATCATCTTCTGGGTTCGCTTCACTTACCCACGCTTCCGTGAAGATCAGTTACAGAGTTTTGCGTGGAAAGTTCTTATTCCGTTGGCGCTGATCAACATTGTGATCACCGGCGTTCTTAAGGTGGTTCTCTAATGGCTCCCAAAGTTCCCGGCTTAATCAAAGGTCTTGGTGTCACTTTCGGGGAAATGGTGAAAACCCTGAAAGACGGTCCGCAGACCACTCGTTACCCGCATGAACGCGAGGAGCCCGCTCCGCGTGCTCGTGGTGTGATTGCGTTACACGAGGAAAACTGCACGGCCTGCATGCTTTGTGCCCGCGAATGTCCGGATTGGTGCATCTTCATTGAGGCGCATAAGTACCTCGCCCCACCGCGCCGTGAGGGTGGCAAGCCGCGCCAAAAGAATGCGCTCGATCGTTTCGATATTGATTTCTCGTTATGTATGTACTGCGGTATTTGCGTCGAGGTTTGTCCGTTTGAAGCGCTCTTCTGGAGCCCGGAACACGAATACTCCGAAGTGCGTATTGCTGATCTCTTACATGACAAGACTCGTCTTGATCAGTGGATGCAAACCGTTCCCGAATTCGAAGCATACGAAGCGGGTGCCGAAGTGAAAGCCAAGAAGGTTCCCCGATGATTCTTGGTCTCATGGTTGCGCAGAACATCGCGTTCTACATCATTGCGGCGTTAATCGTTTTCGGTGCGCTGCGCGTGGTGACCTGCCGCAACATCATGCACGCCGCCCTTTGGCTAGTTCTTGTTTTGGCCGGCGTTGCCGCGCAATTCATTTTGTTGGCCTCTGAGTTCGTGGCCATCACACAGGTGCTGGTGTATCTGGGTGCGATCATCGTGTTGTTCTTGTTCGGCATCATGCTCACACGCGCTGGCACCACCGACAGCGATGAACTCGATAACAAACGTCCAATGAAAATCGGCGCGGCCGTCATTGGTGTTTTATTAGCCGGTCTCATGGGCTATTCACTCTGGGACGGATTCAGCGACACTGAATTTGGCGACATCGTTGTGCAACGCACCGCCGAGGTAAGTGACTCGATCTTCTCTTCGTACTTGCTACCGTTCGAAGTCTTGTCGGTTCTGTTGTTAGCTGCGCTTATTGGCGCCATCGTTTTGGCTCGGAGGGATTGATGTTTCTCAACCAGTTCCTCTTCTTAGGTGCCATTCTTTTCTGCATCGGCGTTTACGGCGTTATCGCTCGTAAAAACGGTGTGTTAGTGCTGATGTCGATCGAATTGATTTTGAATTCGGTCAACATCAACTTGGTTGCGTTCGGCACGTATTGGAATACCACCGATATGGCCAATCTTTCCGGCCAGGTTTTTGCTCTATTCGTCATTGCAGTTGCTGCGGCGGAAGTTGGTGTCGGTTTGGCACTTGTTCTTCTCATCCATCGCAATCGCCAGAGCATCGACATCGATGATGTCGACATGTTGAAGGGCTGATCGCTGTGATCATTGACAAGATCTGGATCGTCCCTGCCCTGATGGCGCTTTCGTTTTTGCTGATTCTGTTTTTCGGCAAGCGTTTAGGTCATCGGGCAACGGCAGGAATTGGCATTTTTGCCGTTTCGATCTGCCTCATTCTTTCGGTTGTCGCCGCCGGTCAATGGATTAACCGCGTTAACCATCCGCCCACTGGCGAAGCGTTAGCGGCCGACATCGTGCAAGCGAACGGTTTAACTCCCCAAACGGGAGCCAATATCGTTGGTGAAGTTATTGGTGCAACTAGCGGATCAGGCGAAACCGTTGATTCGCATTCCGAAGGGTCTGGCGAGCACTCGACGGATGAAAAGCATTCCGAAGAAGGACATTCATCTGTTCCGCCGGTTGTTCGATCGGTGACTTGGTTCCAAGCCGGTGGAATTAACTTCGAGATTGGCACGCTGGTAGATGGTCTTTCGGTGATGATGCTCATCACGGTCTGCGTCATTTCATTGTTGGTGCATATCTATTCAACGGAATATCTGCGTGGCGATATCCGGTTTACGCATTACTACGCATTCCTTTCGTTGTTCACCGCTTCAATGTTGTTCTACGTCCTTTCCTCCAACACATTGCAGATGTTGGTGGGTTGGGAACTTGTCGGTGTCTGTTCGTTTGCGCTCATTGGGCATTGGTGGGAAGAGAAGAAGAACACCGATGCGGCGTTGAAAGCCTTCCTTACAAACCGCGTCGGCGATGTTGGTTTGATCTTGGGCGTCATCATCACGTTCTTTGCTGCCGGTGGCACATCGTTCAACGTGTTGCATATCAACGAGTACGCGCTTTCGCCGCAAGTTAATTCGACATTGTTATTAGTAGGCGCACTTTGTTTGTTCGCTGGCGTTACGTCGAAGTCGGGTCAGTTCCCACTGCATACCTGGTTGCCCGACGCTATGGCCGGACCAACTCCAGTGTCGGCACTTATTCACGCCGCCACCATGGTTGTTGCTGGTGTCTATTTGATTGCACGTCTTTATGCCGTGTTCTTTAGTGGCTTAGCTATCGGCTCGAGTTCGTTCCATTACGTTGCCTTCATCGGCGGTTTCACCACCATCATCGGTGGTTTGTTGGCATTCGCACAGCACGATCTCAAGAAAGTGTTGGCGTATTCCACGATTTCGCAGTTGGGCTACATGGTGATGGCTCTTGGTGTTGGTGCTTGGACGGCTGGTGTCTTCCATTTGTTCACCCACGCATTCTTCAAAGCCTGTTTGTTCCTCGGCGCTGGCTCGGTGAGTCATGCCTGTCATCACACATTTGATATGCGTGAGATGGGTGGCTTGCGCAAGAAGATGCCGATCACCCATGCAACGTTTGCAGTGGCCACGTTGGCTCTTGCCGGTATTTTCCCGCTGTCCGGTTTCTGGTCGAAAGACGAAATCTTGGCTGGATCGGCGAACGGTCAAACCAATGCCTACACAATCATGTTGATCTTTGGTTTGATCACGGCGTTCTTAACCGCGGCGTATATGGGTCGCGCTTATTGGCTCACGTTCTGGGGCAAGTACCGCGGTCATGCGCATCCGCATGAATCGCCCAAGGTCATCACTGTGCCGCTCATTATTTTGGCGGTCGGTGCTTTTGCATTCGGTTTCTTGAACTTCCCGAAGAGTTTCTTCGGCATCAAAATCGGTTCAGGATTAACCACTCGATTTGAACATTATGTTGAGCCGACATTTGCCTTCCCGGCAATTGAACACGCTCCGTTCACTCCGTGGTTGGCCGTTGCTTCAACAATTTTGGCGGCCACTGGTTTGTTCTTGGCCTATCAGTACTACGAAAAGAATCGTGGACCGCATGGTCTTACATCGCGTAACCGTTTTGCTAAAGCGGGCTACACATTCTTGGAAAACAAGTACTACCTCGATGATCTTTATACCGGTGTCATTGCTGGCAGCACCAAGGGACCACTCGCACGAGCATCAAACTGGTTTAACCAGAATGTGCTTGATGGCGTAGTGAATGGTGTTGGCACCGGAGCGCGAAAAGTTGCCGGCTTTGTTTATACGAATGTTGATCAAACCGTTATTGACGGTGTCGTAAACGGATCAGGTGAACTTTCTGGTCAAGCAGGCGGTCTTTTGCGTCGTCTGCAAACCGGCAAGGTTCAGCAGTATGCGTCAATTCTCTTTGCTGGCGTGGTTCTCCTCGCCGGTGTACTCGTGTTTGTTGTCTAGGAGCCCAGGATCAGTCAATGAAAGATTTCCTGAACAGTTGGGGCCTCAGCCTCATGATTTTTCTCCCACTCGTGGGAGCTCTCATCATGTTGGTGGTGCCCAAGCCGCGTGAGCAGTTCCACAAGTTGGTGGCGTTAGCAACGTCACTCGTTGTGGCCTTAGTTGGTGTGCTTGTGCTCACCAACTTCGACTACGACCAATCGGGTGCACTGCAATTCGTTGTTGATAAATCGTGGATTCCGATCATCAACAGTCGTTACATCCTTGGCATCGACGGTATTTCGATTCCGCTGATTGCACTCACGCTCTTAATCGTTCCGCTTTGCATTATTTATTCGTGGAACCATTTCCCCGAGCCGCGTAATCCCAAAGCGTTCCTCATTCTTATTCTGATTTTGCAAACCGGCATGATCGGTTCGTTCCTTGCTCAAGACCTCATCTTGTTCTTCGTGTTCTTCGAAGTTGTCTTGTTGCCGATGTATTTCATGATCGGTGTTTGGGGCGGCGAAAAGCGTCAATACGCATCACTGAAGTTCTTCCTTTACACATTGTTCGGTTCGGCATTAATGCTGGTGTCGTTCTTGGCGCTGTATTTCTTGTCCGCCGAAGTAATGGTGAACGGCGAAATGATGCATACCTTCGATATGCGTCTGCTTCCCGAAGCGGCAACGGCCATTTCTGCCGGCGCAGCCCTCTGGATTTTTGGCGGCATGTTCCTTGGTTTCGGAATCAAGGTGCCAATGTTCCCGTTCCATACCTGGTTGCCGGATGCACATACACAAGCGCCGACCGTTGGTTCGGTGATCCTGGCAGCCGTTCTTCTGAAACTCGGTACCTACGGCTTTATCCGTATTGCAATTCCGATTCTTCCTGAAGCCGCCACGAAGTGGGCGCCGTTCATTGCGCTGTTAGCGGTAATCGGCATTATTTACGGTGCGCTTTGTTGTTTGGCCCAAACCGATATGAAACGTTTGATTGCGTTCTCATCGGTTTCGCATATGGGCTTCACCATGTTGGGTATTGCCACGCTCACCACATTTGGTTTGCAAGCAGCCATCTTCGGCATGGTCGCTCATGGTCTCATCACCGGCATGTTGTTCTTCCTTGCCGGTTCAACCAAAGAGCGTTTCCACACACTCGAGATTTCTCGTCTCGGCGGCATGCTGAAGCAAATGCCGCATATGGGTTGGATTCTTGGCTTCTCCGTGATGGCCTCGTTAGGTCTTCCCGGTTTGGCTGGTTTCTGGGGTGAGTTCCCGTCGATTCTCGCCGCCTACAACCCAGCCGAGGGATTAAACGTTGCCTTCTTCCGCGTGATGATGATCATTGCGGCTGTTGGCACGGTCTTGGCCGCGGCATATCTGCTCTGGCTTTACCAGCGAGTTGGATTCGGTGAACCGAAAGATGAATTCGCTAACGATCCGCACGTCAAAGATGTTTCATTCACCGAATGGGTGGCGTGGACACCATTGTTAGTGCTCATCGTTGTTCTTGGTTTCTTCCCGAACATTATTTTCAAAGTCACCGATGCCGCTGTTGGCGGAGTGACCGCGTTAGTAAGCGGAATCGGAGGCTGATTCAACGATGTCTCAGTTGCTGACGTTTGCGTGGACTGCACCCAATATTGATTTCCACGCGTTTGCACCCGAAATCATTTTGGCTGCAACGCTGGTAATCGTTGTTGTGGTTGACGCGTTCACTTCTGAGCGTTCGCGCTGGGCCGCTTCATCCCTCACCGGTATTGGTTTATTAGTGGCATTAATTCCTGTTGCCACGCTGGCCTATGACGGAGTCGATCGTGTTCTGTTCGGGGGCGCGTTTGTTGTCGATACGTATGCATTGATTTTCAAAGCGTTGTTTTTAATTGCCGCATACGTTGTTGTTTTGCTCTCCACCAATTACATCGCCGAAGGCGATTATTGGGAAGGCGAGTACTACATGATGTTGCTCGCGTCGGTTTTGGGCATGCTGGTGATGGCCTCGGCGCGCGATCTCATCTCAATTTTTGTGGCCTTGGAATTACTTTCAATTCCGGCCTACATGATGGCGGCGTGGCGTAAACGCGATCAGCGCAGTAACGAGGCTGGTTTGAAGTATTACCTCATGGGTGTTTTTGCCTCAGCGGTATTGCTATATGGCATGTCACTTGTTTATGGCATCACCGGAACCACGCTTCTGAGCGAAATCGGCGCCAATTTCAGCGACATCGTTTCTTCACAACCGATCGTCACTCTCGGCATTGTTTTTGTCGTGATCGGTTTTGCATTCAAAGTTTCGGCTGTTCCGTTCCATACATGGGCTCCCGATACTTATGAAGGCGCACCGACGCCGGTTACGTCGTTCTTAGCGGTGGCATCAAAAGCCGCCGGTTTCGTAGCGTTGTTGACTGTTGTCTACGTCGGTTTCTATGGACGTAGCGATGTCATCGAACCACTTATGTGGGTTTTGGCCGCGTTAACAATGACCGTGGGTAACTTCATCGCCTTACGACAAACCAATGTCGTGCGTATGTTGGCCTACTCCGGTATTGCTCAAGCCGGCTACATCCTGGCGCCGCTCGCAGTTGTTGGTGCCAGCGCCGCAACGGCGTCAGAGTCGTTACGCGCCGTTGTCATTTACTTGGCGATTTACGCCGCAATGAACTTGGGCGCTTTTGCTGTCGTTATTGCCGTGGCCCGCAAAACTCGTTCGGGTGAAATTTCGTCCTTCGGCGGTCTCTTTAGTTACGCACCGGGCCTCACCGTTTGTATGACGGTGTTTTTGTTCTCGTTAGCCGGTATCCCACCGGCGGCCGGCTGGTTCGCCAAGTTGTCAATCTTTGGTGCGTTGGCTTCGGCCGACACGGCGTCGGGTTATGTCTTGGCCGTTTTGGTGGCAGTGAATTCCGTTATCGCATTTGGTTATTACGGTCGTTTGATGCGAGTGATGTGGATGAACGATGCACCCGATGGTGATCGCACGCCAATTCGTATTCCCGCTTCGATCATGGCCGCTTTGGTTATCACCATGGCCATCACATTGGTGTGGGGCATCCTGCCGGGATCGCTCACTCACTTCACCGATCAAGTCTCACTTTTCTCATTGCTGCGATAGGTAAGTAATGGACGAGACGCAACGTCGCGTCTTTGGACAGGATCGGCGCGTCTCTTTTGCGCGCTTCATGGATGTTGCCCTTTACGACCCGGAAATTGGTTTCTACACAACCAAAGGATTTGCCGGGCAAAGGGGAGATTTCCTCACGAGTCCCGAAGTTGGTCCTCTCTTTGGTGCGGTGATTGCCCGACAACTTGATGATTATTGGCAGCAATTGGGTTCGCCTGATGTTTTTAGTGTGGTGGAACTTGGCGCCGGACCGGGCACGTTGGCACGCACAATTGCATTTGCGGCGCCGCAATGTTTGCCCCATCTTCGTTATGTTGCGGTTGAACTATCGAAAAGTCAACGGCTTCGACACGGTGAGCATTTAGAAAATTGGCACGGCGATATCACAATGACCGAAGCCGAAAAATTTTGTCGCGGTGAACAGTTCACGGCGGGATTTAGTAGTTGTGCAGTGCCGCCAAAAATTACCCACGGTGTCTTTCTCGCTAATGAACTTTTTGACAACCTTCCTTTTGACATTGTGCGGCTTACGAATGATGGCCACTTCGAACAATTGATGGTTGATGTTGATGAAGATATCTCTACCTCTGTAGCACCCATTGAAATATCCGGCGCCGAGGCGGACGTGCTACGTACCGCGCAAGTTGATCAGTGGATTCCTCGTCAACGACTGGCGCGTCAGTTCGTAGATGAACGCTTAGTGTCACTTGAACAAGGATTCTTTCTGGCGTTCGACTATGGCGCGACCACCAACGAACTTTCACAACGAACCAATATGGGTTGGTTACGTACCTACGCACAACACGAAAAATCTGATCTTGTCTTCGCTGATCCAGGCACCGTAGACATCACTGCTGATGTGGCCGTTGATCAACTTGTGCTTAACAACCCCGCAGAGCTATTTGTGCAATCTGATTGGTTGCGGGCGCGGGGGATAGAACAGTTAGTGGAAGAAGGCAAAGAGTTTTGGCGGGCCCATGCGCATGCACCCACCACGGCCGCACTTGTCGCTCGCAGTCGTATTGGTGAAGCCGAGGCGTTATGCGATGAAGCGGGGCTTGGCAGTTTTGTCGTTTTTGAATGGGAAGTGAAGAAGAACGACATCATCTAGCGCACTAAGGTCGAGACAGACGAAAAGGGGGAATCATGTCTGAACCCACTATTGAAGATCGCTATCTCGAGGAGCGGAAGTTTCCGCCGCCTGCCGACTTTGCGGCTAATGCATTAGTTAGTGATCGGTCGCTTTATGACGAAGCCGATGCCGACTACGAGGCTTTTTGGGCGCGTCAAGCACGTGAATTGGTGACGTGGCGAACGGATTTCCATACAACGCTGAAATGGGAATTGCCCTTTGCGGAATGGTTCATCGGCGGATCGTTAAATGTGGCTGAGAACTGCCTCGATCGTCATGTGGCCAATGGTTTAGGCGATCGTGTGGCGTATTTCTGGGAAGGTGAACCGGGCGATAAGCGCACCATTACCTATTCGGATTTACTCGAAGAGGTTTCACGTTTCGCCAATGTGCTTATCGATCTCGGAATTAAAAAAGGCGATCGCATTGCCATTTATATGCCGATGATTCCTGAGTTGCCGGTTGCGATGTTGGCATGTGTGCGTATCGGTGCCGCGCATTCAGTCATCTTCGGTGGGTTTTCGCCTGATTCAATTGTTGATCGAGTTCATGATGGCGAATGCAAACTTATTGTCACTGCTGACGGTGGCTATCGCCGCGGCGCACCATCGCTTTTAAAACCCAATGTTGATGAAGCACTGAAGCAATGCCCAACCGTAGAAAACGTTGTCGTTGTACAACGAACAAATTCTGATATCGAAATGGTGGCAGGTCGTGATCACTGGTACCACGACTTAATGGCATCCGCTTCGCCGCAACATGCGCCGGAAGCGTTTGATTCTGAAACTCTTTTGTATTTGCTTTACACGTCGGGCACTACGGCAAAACCAAAAGGCATCATGCACACCACGGGCGGCTATCTCACTCAAGTCGCCTTTACGCATAAGTATGTTTTTGATTTACATCCAGAAAAAGATGTGTATTGGTGCGCCGCGGATATTGGTTGGGTGACGGGGCATTCGTACATTGTTTATGGACCGCTTGCTAATGGAGCAACATCAGTTCTTTATGAAGGAACCCCCGATACGCCCGGCAAAGATCGACTCTGGGACATTGTCGAACGTTACAAAGTGACGCAGTTGTATATGGCCCCCACCGCCATTCGTATGTTTATGAAGTGGGGAGCCGAAGAACCGGCGAAACATGATTTATCGAGTTTGCGTCTTTTAGGTTCGGTGGGTGAACCAATTAATCCTGAAGCATGGATGTGGTACTACGAACATATTGGAAGCAGTCGTTGTCCCATTGTTGATACATGGTGGCAAACCGAAACCGGCGGACAAATGATTACTCCGCTGCCGGGAGTCACAACACTTAAACCGGGCTCGGCCTGTTTTGCTTTACCGGGCATTGGAATTGAAGTTGTTGATGAAGAAGGAAATCCAATTCAAAAGGGCGGTGGCTATCTCACCTTGACCAAGCCCTGGCCTTCTATGTTGCGCGGCATTTGGGGTAACCCCGAGCGTTACCGGGAAACTTATTGGAGCAAATATCCGGGTCGTTATTTCGCTGGCGATGGCGCCAAACTCGATGACGAAGGTTATTTGTGGCTGTTAGGCCGTGTCGACGATGTGATGAATGTTTCTGGTCATCGCATTTCCACCACTGAAGTGGAAAGTGCTTTGGTCGATCATCCTGCGGTAGCGGAAGCGGCTGTTGTCGGTGCCAACGACGAACTCACCGGACAAGCGATTTTCGGTTATGTCATCGTGCGTGGAGGTGTGACGGCCGACGATCAATTAGTTGATGATCTTCGTCAGCATGTAGCAAAGCGAATTGGCCCGACAGCGCGCCCGAAGCGAATCATCATCGTTCCTGATCTTCCGAAAACTCGTAGCGGGAAAATCATGCGACGACTGCTGCGTGATATCGCCGATGGTCATGCATTAGGGGACACCACAACGTTGGCTGATCCATCAGTAGTAGAGGCGATTAAGGAAAGCGCCGAAAGTGGACCGGGGAGTGGTGCATGACGCACGAAAATTGGAAATGGAAATCCGGACCGGTTGATGCCGGTCGCGCCGTTGTCTTTGATATGGACGGCGTCATTTCCAATGCGTCGGGACGGCAACACCATATTGAAAATGGTGATTGGGACGCTTTTTTTGAAAGTTGTCGTGATGACGAAGTTATTCATGAACTTGCTCGTCTCTTAGTTCTGTTGCAAGAAGATCTGACGGTGGTGTTACTGACTGCTCGTCCTTTGCGTGTGCAACCGCAAACACTTGAATGGCTTGAACGACATCAGTTGCGCTGGGATTTGTTGTGTATGCGCAGCGAAAACACAATTGCCCGCACCGCCGATTACAAACGGGAAACCGTTCATCAATTGCGTGATTATGGCTTCGAACTTCTCATTGCATTTGAAGATGATCGACGTAACGCCGAGATGTTTCATTCCGAAGGAATACCTTGCGTGTATATCCATTCGGGTTATTACGAATAATCGTGATCGATGACAGTCGCTTGTGAAGTGAATCTTTTGCGACGGTCTCTGACAATTTCATAATCGCGCGCAAGTTATTTTGACTTAACGACTTATTTCTCAACGCGAGTTGATCTTCATAGTCTTTCAACGTTCCAATTTTTCTGGAACTTTTTCGCTATCGATTTCTTAGTTATGAGATCCGAAATGATGAGGAGAGAGTGAGGAAAGAGTTATGAGTGAATTCACTGTCGTCGGAAAGCGATTTATGCGGCTTATCGCAATTTCCTGGCCGGTTGTTGTTGGACTCGTTATCTCGATGTTGATGATGATTCAAGAATCTGATCGCGCTGGAATTCAATCTCGAGATTTCATCGCCACGCGTCCCAACAATGTTCTTCTTCCCCTCTTATTGGGTGTCGTAGTTGCAGTTTCTTTTCGGGTTCATTGGGCGAAATCCGTTTTACACAACAAAGATGATTTACTGCTTGCAATGGCAAAAAAGATCGCGCCTATTTGGCTGGTCGCACTTGCCGCCTATCTACTTCTGCTGATGCAGTCATCATTCTTCGGATCGATCTGGTCGCCGTCATGGACGTTGGTAACGATGGCGATTCCTACGATGACGATCCTCATCATCACGGCGTGGGCAATTGTGTCCGCTGTCGTGGCTTGGTATTTACCCATTGCGGCAACGATTCCCATCATGACCATCGTGCTTTTCGTCTTTCGTTTTTGGCCGGATCGTCAGTCGTCGAACTGGGAACGGCATGTCACCGGTTTTCTCGCAGTGGGCCAGCGAAATGACGTGCAAATTTCATGGGCCACTGTTCTTGGGCCCACCGTTGTTGCCATAGCGCTCATTTTGGGATCGGTGGTAATGCTTTCGCCACGCAAGGTTGGTCCGCGTTTTTTCTTGGCCGCACCGTTAGTCGTGCTTTTGTTATTCGGCAGCCTCGTAGTGGGTAGGGAAATAACGAAAAATTTCGGCAGAGAAGCGGTGGTAAGCCGTACCGACGGAATTAATTGCGAACGGAAGTTGGATTTCGACATTTGTTTATGGGATGAAAACCAGAAATTCTTTGGCGAACAATTAAAGGCTCTCGAAACTCTTGATGATGTCGTTGGAGCACACGGAGCAACCATTCCCCGTTATTGGACAGAGAGTTCATCGAACGACATTCACTATCGCTTTGATTCATCGGCGTCTCAATTCGAGCGCGTTATCGATAGCGCGGCTGAAATTTTCAAAAGTTACGATTGGGAACTTTCGAATATTGTTAGTTACCCCGGTATTTATTGTTCCGATTGGATCGTTGCCGGTGAACGTACGATCGAAATCCCTGATGTGTTTTCAGCATGGACTGCGAATCAATTACTCGCGCGCGATAGCAGTCGCGCAGAACATCGAGAGATTGAACGTCGGTTGAATTCGATCCCCACTGCTGCCGTCGATGAAGCAAAGCGACTTGATGAATTAGATAACGCGCGATTCAAGAGATGGTTCGATGAAAATTTGAAAGCCGCGCGAAATTGTCGTCGTCAGAGCGGTCGATCGACGGGAGTATCGGTGGAAGAAGTTTTGAAGAATTTGATCTGATCAGTCGCGAAAGTTTTCAAACTGCAGCGGAATTTCTAAATCCGCTTCTTTTAAATGAGCAATCACGGCTTGTAAATCGTCGCGCTTTTTGCCAGTCACGCGTACTTGCTCACCTTGTGTTTGTGATTGCACACCTTTAAGACCGAGATCTTTAATCGCTTTGTTAACGGCTTTTGCTTTATCGCTGGAAATGCCCGCCACAATTTTTACGGTTTGACGCACTGTGCCACCGGCGGCGTCTTCAACTTTTCCGTAATCAAGTGACTTCAACGAAACTTTTCGTTTCACTAATTTCTCTTCAAGAACTTGACGTACCGCGGTGAGGCGATCGGCCGACGACGAGTTCATTTCAATCGAAAGTTCTTTCAGTTCGATTGAAGAATTGGTGTTCTTAAAATCAAAACGAGTGGAAAGTTCGCGGGCGGCCTGATCAACGGCATTACGAACTTCTTGTTCATCAACTTGTGAGACCACATCGAAACTGGGCATGAATCATCCTTTCGATCCGTCTGGCAACCCCGTGCCATTGCACGGGGGCCAGATGGTGGGCCGGGCTGGATTCGAACCAGCGAAGGCAGAACCGACGGGTTTACAGCCCGTTCCCTTTGGCCACTCGGGCACCGACCCAGGAAAAAGAAACCTTAGCGGAGCATGAACTTTGCGCCGAAAGCGGTGCGGTCAGAGCATTTTTTGCATGATCACAACATCCAGCCATTTGCCGAATTTGCGGCCCACTTCACGCTCGGTGCCCACAACATCAAAGCCCAGCGATTGGTGCAAGGTGATGGAGGCCTCATGTCCGCCCACAATTCGGGCCATAACACAGTGAAATCCCTTGGTGGTGGCCACGCTCACCACTTCAGAAAGGAGGGCTCGGCCCACGCCTTGACCCCGAAAATCGCTATGGACATAGACCGAATCCTCAACGGTGGTGGAGTAGGCGGGGCGGCTCCGATAGGGGGAAAGGGCGGCAAAACCCGCAATTTTCCCGTCAATTTCGGCCACGACCACCGCCATTGCTCCCGAACGAGCCTCCAACCACTCCCGCTGTTCTTCAACGGTGCGCGGCACTAAATCGAAGGTCACGGTGGATCCAGTGACCTCGGCATTGTAAATATCGGCTAATTCTTCGGCGTCGGTGGGCTGGGCCAATCGCAATTGCACGCTGTCACGCTAACCGCATCGCAGCCGCCGAAGGTAGTGAGTTGGGAATCCTTCGCGCAGCGTGGCAAGATATCGCTTCCCTGTCGGGGGTTCCCGACGCGCCCCCTTAGCTCAGTCGGCAGAGCGTTTCCATGGTAAGGAAAAGGTCGACAGTTCGATTCTGTCAGGGGGCTCTGGTTCGAGAAGGCTTCCGCCGGATCGGGCAACTGTCGGCGTAGCTCAGTTGGTCAGAGCACTCGGCTCATAATCGAGTGGTCGTCGGTTCAAATCCGACCGCCGACACCAATCGAGAATCTTTTTTCCCGACAACTTTGCAGTACCAAAGCAACACGAAGTTCCGAAACTTAGTTTTCAAAACAAGTCTCACAACAAACAATCCATTGGCGAAAGCCACGAAAGGTAATCAGGAGAAACCATGGCACGCGAGAAGTTTGAGCGGACCAAGCCGCATGCGAATGTTGGCACGATGGGTCATATTGATCATGGCAAGACGACGTTGACTGCTGCGATTACGAAGGTGTTGGCGGATGCTGATC